>NZ_DATFMA010000073.1:0-22800 GCF_035267225.1 Ornithinimicrobium sp. | reverse complement strand
CAGCTGACCGAGAAGGTGCGGCGCAAGCCGTTCTCGGTCGTGCTGTTCGACGAGATCGAGAAGGCGCACGCGGACATCTTCAACTCGCTGCTGCAGATCCTCGAGGACGGTCGGCTCACGGACTCCCAGGGCCGCGCGGTCGACTTCAAGAACACGGTCATCATCATGACGACGAACCTCGGCACGCGTGACATCGCCAAGGGCGTCTCGCTCGGCTTCTCCGCGGGCAACGACACCCGCAGTGACTACGAGCGCATGAAGAACAAGGTGACCGACGAGCTGAAGCAGCACTTCCGACCCGAGTTCCTGAACCGTGTGGACGACACCATCGTCTTCCCGCAGCTCACCCAGAGCGAGATCGTCCAGATCGTGGACATGATGGTCGCGCGTCTGGACGAGCGCCTGAAGGACAAGGACATGGGTATCGAGCTCACGTCGGCGGCCAAGGCGCTGCTGGCCAAGAAGGGCTACGACCCGGTGCTCGGAGCGCGACCGCTGCGCCGCGCCATCCAGCGCGAGATCGAGGACGCGCTCTCGGAGAAGATCCTCTTCGCCGAGCTCGAGGCCGGCCAGATCGTGCTGGTCGACACCGAGGGCGAGGGGCGCGAGGAAGCGTTCACCTTCACGGGAACGCAGAAGTCGGACATGCCGGACACTCTGCCGGTCGAGGAGGCGCGCTCCGCGGAGTGACCCTCGCCGGCTAGCGCGTGGCGAACCCGTACCAGTCCCCGTCCTCGAGCGTCCCGCTCGGGGGCGGGGACTGCTCGTCCCGAGCCGGGACGTCGGCGTAGCGCACCAGAAGACCTTCCTGCAGCAGGGCGGACAGGCAACGCTCTCGCTGGGTGTCGTCGTCGGGCCAGGCCGCGACGAAGGCGTCGTAGGGCAGCCAGGTGTCGTGCTGACGCACCAGCTCCAGCAGCCGGCCGCGACACTGCCGGTCGGTGCCGTGCCAGCGCTGGGCGCGACGCGCCGGGCCCCGGTAGGGCGCCTGGCCCTGCGCCACCCAGGCGCAGCGACGGCGAATCGGGCAGCGTTGACACTGAGGAGCGCGGGCGGTGCACACCAGGGCGCCCAGCTCCATCACGCCCACGTTCCATCGCACACTGAGCGCGGCCTCGGCGGGAAGGACTTCGCCGGCGAGGCGGGTCTCGGCCCGGGTCAGCGACGGAGCAGGCAGCGCCTGGGCGCTCAGCGCGCGCGCCAGCACGCGGCGCACGTTCGTGTCCACGACCGGGGTCCGGGCGCCGAAGGCGAACGAGGCCACTGCTGCGGCCGTGTAGGCCCCGATGCCGGGCAGGTCCCTCAGCTGCGCCTCCTCGGCGGGAACCTCACCGCCGTGCCTGGCCTGAACCTGCACCGCACAGGCGTGCAGGCGCAGGGCCCGGCGTGGATAGCCCAGGCGGCCCCAGGCTCGGACAGCCTCTCCCGCGGGCTCGGCGGCGAGCGAGGCCGGAGTGGGCCACCGCCGCATCCAGTCGCGCCAGACCGGCTCGACCCGCGCGACCGGCGTCTGCTGCAGCATCACCTCGGAGACGAGCACCGCCCACGGCGAGACGTCCGTCGCGCGCCAGGGCAGTTGGCGGGCGTGCTGGTCGTACCAGCGCACCACCTCATCGTGCAGGTCCGAGGAGGTGGTCCCGCCCAGGCTCACACGTACCGTTCCATGATGCTGCTCTCGGCCAGTCTCGACAGCCCCTCGCGCACCACCCGAGCGCGCCACTCACCGACCCCCTCGACCGCCGTCAGGTCCTCGATGCCGGCAGCAAGGAGCGCTTGAAGGCCACCGAAGTGGTCGATGAGCCGGTCGGAGATGGTGGGGGGCAACCGGGGGATGCGCGAGATCAGCCGGGCTCCGAGCGGGAACACCGAGGTATCCAGCGACTCGGTGGAGCCGTGGAATCCCAGGCAGCGCGCCACCGCCCCGAGGTTGAGCAGGTCGGTCGCGGTGAGCGCGTCGATGCTGTGCAGGATGTCGGCTTCGCTGCGGACGGTCGAGGCCTGATGGGCGTAGTCGCGGACCACCAGCTCACGACTGAGACCGATGCCGCCGACGAGCTCGCTCAGCTGCAGACCGATCAGCCGGCCGTCGGTGCCGAGCTCGACCCGGTACTGCGCGATCTCGTTGCTGATCCGACGCACCATCTCCAGACGCTGCAGCATGGAGGCGGCGTCGCGCACGGTCACCAGGTTCTCGATCTCCAACGCCGACAGGGTTCCGGCGACCTCGTCCAACCGGGCTCGATAGCGCTCCAGGGTCGCCAGCGCCTGGTCCGCTCGCGACAAGATCTGGCTGGAGGAGTCCAGCACGTGGCGCTGGTCCCCGACGTACACGGCGACCAGCGACATCGACTGGCTCACCGAGACCACGGGAACCGAGGTCTGCTTCGCGGTGCGCTCGGCGGTGCGATGCCGGGTGCCGCTTTCCCGGGTCTTGATGTCCGAGTCGGGTACGAGCTGCACGGCAGCACGGACGATGCGCGTGACGTCGCGGTCGAGGATGATCGCACCGTCCATCTTCGCCAGCTCCCGCAGGCGGGTGGCGGAGAAAGGCACCTGGAGCTCGAAGCCTCCGGTGCACAGGTCGACCACGTCGGGACTGTCGTCCAGCACGATCAGGGCGCCGGTGCGCCCACGCAGGATGCGTTCCAAACCGTCGCGCAGCTCGGTTCCCGGCGCAACCGCGGCCAGGGTCGCCCGCATGAGCTCCTCGTCCGGTTGTGCCACCGTGCCCCGATCCTTCGTGAAGGGCACTCCCAGGCCTCGCCGGGGTGCCGCCCTCTGACGTGAGTGTCGTCAGGGACCGATCCTGCCACGGGAGCCGGCCAGGCGCCGTGGCTCGTGCCCGTGACCGTTCCGCCCTCGGCCGGGAGCAGATGGCGCGGCGCTCGGGTCGAAGGCCGCCGCAGCGGCCTCGGCGACGGTGGCGGCCTCGGTGACCTGGATGTCAGCCTGGGCCGGCGTCTCGCGCAGGGAGCCGGTCGGCACCACCGCGTGCCGGAACCCCATCCGAGCCGCTTCCACCAGGCGACGATGGACGCCACTGACCGGACGCAGCTCTCCGGCCAGGCCGACCTCGCCGCAGGCCACCGTTCCGAGCGGCAAGGCACGGTCGACCGTGGCACCGGCGACGGCCAGCGCGACCGCCAGATCGGCGGCCGGCTCGGTCAACCGCACCCCGCCCACGGTGGAGACGTAGCAGTCCGCCCCGGTGACGTCCAGACCCGCGCGTCGCTGCAGCACAGCCAGCACCATGGCCAGGCGGGCGGAGTCGACGCCGCTGGTGGTGCGGCGCGCGCTCCCGGCGCCACCCGGGCCGAGCAGAGCCTGAACCTCGGCCAGCAACGGTCGCCGCCCTTCCAGGGTCACGCTGACGCAGGTCCCGGGCACCGGGGCGTCCCGGCTGGTCAGGAAGAGCGAGCTGGGGTCCGCCAGACCGACGATGCCCGCGCCGCCGAGGTCGAAGCACCCGACCTCGTCCGTCGGTCCGAACCGGTTCTTCACCGCCCGCAGCAGGCGTAGCCGTGCGTGTCGATCCCCTTCGAACTGCATCACCACGTCCACCAGATGCTCCAGCGTGCGCGGCCCGGCGATGGATCCGTCCTTGGTCACGTGACCGATCAACAGCGTGCAGACACCGCGGGTCGTGGTGGCCCGAACGAGCGCCGAGGCCACCTCCCTGACCTGGCCCACGTGGCCGGGTGCGCCCTCGACCTCGGCGCTGGCCACCGTCTGCACCGAGTCCACCACCAGCACGTCGGGCTGCACCCGTTCCAGGTGCCCGAGCACCGCGGCGAGGTCGGTCTCCGCGGCCACGAGGAGACCGGCGGTCAACGCCCCGGTGCGCTCGGCCCGCAGACGGACCTGTGCCGCGGACTCCTCGGCCGAGACGTACAGCGCGCGGGCCCCTCCCCGCGCGGCCCGCGCGGCGACGTCGAGGGCCAGAGTCGACTTCCCGGTGCCCGGCTCCCCGGCCATGAGCACGGTGGCCCCGGGCACCAGGCCACTGCCGAGCACGCGGTCGAACTCCGCGACGCCGGTGCTACGGGCGCGGGCCGGCTCGGCGCTGACCTGGTCGATCGGCACGGCCGCGCTGGCGGGCGGCCGCGGGGCGGTACGCGGCCCGGTCTGCGCCGCCTGCTCGCTGACGCTGCCCCAGGCCTGGCACTCGGGACACCGGCCTACCCACTTGACGCCGCGCCATCCGCACTCGGTGCACACGTACGCGGGACTGGACTTGGCCGAGGCGGCTCGGGAGGCTGCGGGCATGAGCGACAGGGTAGGCGGCCCCGCCGACAGGCTCCGCACGTCGCGCCTCGTGCGGACAGCCCTGACGTGGCGACTCAGCGAGGTGTCGCCGCGGGGGTTACTGTGTCGGCCATGACCGGGACAGCGCGTGCCCGCACCTGAGATGCGCCGTATCCCGGTGCACCTGTCCACGTCCTCGGTATACCCCGAGGGGCCGGGCTACGCCTTCGACCTCGCCGAGCGGCTCGGCTACGACGGCATCGAGGTGATGGTCTGGAGCGATGAGGTGACCCAGGAGGCCAAGCCCCTGCTCGCCCTCTCGCGTTTGCACCGGCTGCCGATCGGCGCGATCCACGCGCCGACCCTGCTGCTGAGCCAGCGTCTGTGGGGCTGGGACCCCTGGGGCAAGATCGACCGTTCGCTCATCCTGGCTCAGGAGGTGGGGGCCCCCGTCGTGGTGGTGCATCCGCCGTTCCGCTGGCAGGAGCGGTACGCCCGCGGCTTCGTCGCCGGCGTGGCGCGGCGCTCCGCGCGCAGCGGCATCCGGATCGCGGTGGAGAACATGTTCCCCTGGCGCGTGCGTGGTGCCTCGATCCAGGCCTACCTTCCCGACCACGACCCCACCGACGAGGACTACGAGGCCATCACCTTCGACATCTCGCACGCGGGGACGGCGGGTCAGGACGCGCTCAGCATGGTGCGCGGCCTGGGTTCGCGCCTGGCCCACGTCCACCTCGGCGACAGCACCGGCACGTTCAAGGACGAGCACCTGGTGCCCGGCCGCGGCACCCAGCGCTGCGCGGAGGTGCTGCGGCACCTGGTGGACACCGGCTACCCGGGGGTGGTGAGCCTGGAGGTGGGCACCCGCAAGATGGACCGGGTCCAGCGCGAGGTCGACCTGGAGGAGGCGCTCACCTTCACCCGGAGGCATCTGAGCGAACCGGGCACCGGCCCCTGACCGCGGGCCGAGGAGGAGGAGCGTGACCGGCGAGTGCGGCCCCGGGCCCGAGCGCGTAGCCTGACCTTCATGAACCTTGGTGTCCTGGACCCCTCGCCCCTGCTCCGCCGCGGACT
The DNA here is from genome assembly GCF_035267225.1 of Ornithinimicrobium sp. GTDB lineage: Bacteria > Actinomycetota > Actinomycetes > Actinomycetales > Dermatophilaceae > Ornithinicoccus. Next base: position 17,481 of record NZ_DATFMA010000073.1, on the reverse strand, counting down.
GCTGGAGGTCAGCCAGCACGACTCGCTCCGCAACGCGATCGAGAAGGCCCCGATCAGCCGCGGTGTGGTGAACCGCTTCGTGGCCGGTGCCGACAACGACGCGGTGACCGATGTCTCCGAGGAGCTGGCCTCCTCGGGGCGGATGGTGACCATCGACTACCTCGGGGAGGACACTCTCGACGCCGAGATGGCCACCGAGACGAAGCAGCAGTACCTGGACCTGCTCGAGCAGCTGTCCGCGCGCGGTCTGACGGCGGACGGGCGGGTCGAGGTCAGCCTCAAGCTCAGCGCACTGGGCCAGGCGCTGGGCCACGAAGGGCACGACATCGCCCTGGAGAACGCCCGGGAGATCTGCCGGGCGGCGGCCAACGCAGGCACCACGGTGACCCTGGACATGGAGGACCACAGCACCACCGACGCCACCTTGCAGAGCTTGCGCGAGCTGCGGCAGGACTTCCCGTGGGTCGGTGCGGTGGTCCAGGCCTACCTGCACCGCACCGAGTCCGACTGCCGGGACCTGGCTCACGAAGGCAGCCGCGTGCGGCTGTGCAAGGGTGCCTACGCGGAGCCGGAGTCCGTCGCCTACCAGGACAAGTCCGACGTGGACAAGTCCTACGTGCGGTGCCTGAAGGTGCTCATGGCCGGGGACGGCTATCCGATGGTGGCCAGCCACGACCCACGCCTGGTCGAGATCACCGGCGCCCTCGCCGACCGTACGGGTCGGTCCGCCGACAGCTTCGAGTACCAGATGCTGCTCGGCATCCGTCCTGACGAGCAGAAGCGTCTGGTCGCCGACGGCTCGAGGGTGCGGGTCTACACCCCCTACGGCGACCAGTGGTACGGCTACCTCGTACGCCGGATGGCCGAGCGGCCGGCGAACATGGCGTTCTTCGCGCGCTCTGTGCTGACCACGGGCTGAGCGCCGTGGGCATTGCCATCCTCGGTGCGGGGGTGATGGGCTCCACGCTGCTCTCCGCCTTGGTGCGGGCCGGTCACGACCCGCACGGGATCACCGTCAGCGACAAGGTGGCCGAGCGTGCGCGTGAGGTCGCCGATGAGCACGGGGTGCAGGCCGGCGAGCCGGGCGAGGCGGCGCGGGCTGCCGACGTCCTGGTCCTGGCGGTGAAACCCCAGGACATGGGCGGGCTGCTGGACGAGGTCGCCGCCGAGGTGCACCCCGGGGCGTTGGTGATCTCGATCGCCGCCGGGATCAGCACGGGCTACCTGGAGTCACGGCTGCCCGACGGGGTGTCGGTGGTGCGGGCGATGCCCAACACGCCGGCGCTGGTCGACCAGGGCATGTCCGTGCTGGCTCGAGGCCGGCACTGCGGGGTGGAGCACGCCGCCAGTGCCGAGTCGCTGTTGAGCACGGTGGGTGCCGTCGCCACCCTGGACGAGCGCCATCTGGACGCCGTCACCGCCCTCAGCGGCAGTGGTCCGGCCTACATCTTCTACGTGGTCGAGGCGATGATTGAGGCCGGTGTCCTGCTGGGCCTGCCTCGAGTCAGCGCCACCGAGCTGACCGTGCAGACGCTCTTCGGCGCCGCCAGCATGATCCGCGAGACCGGCCAGCACCCGACGGTGCTGCGTGAGCAGGTCTCCAGCCCCGGGGGGGCCAGCGTCACGGCACTGCGGCACCTGGACGACCACAAGGTGCGGGCCGCGTTCGTCACCGCGATCGAGGCCGCCGCCCGTCGCTCCGGCGAGCTCTCGGCCGGGGGATAGCCCTGCCGCGCAGACCGCGTCGGGGACGGTCGACGTCACCGGATCTTCATCTCGCACGGTGAGCAGGGGCCGCGACCTGTGCCACAGTATGCGCATGGCAGAGATCAGCGTGCGCCGACTGGGCGAAGAGGACTGGGCCGAGTACCGCCGGACCAGGCTGCGCGCGCTGAAAGAGTCACCGGAGGCCTTCGTCGCGTCCGCCGAGGAGGAGGCCGAGTACGGGGACGAGCGCTGGCGCGACCGGATGCGGCGCTCGCACCGTCTGCTGGCCCAACGCGACGGTGATCCCCTGGGCGTGGTCAGTGTCGGGTCGGAGCACACCGCCGACGAGTCCGTGGGTGAGCTGTTCGGTCTCTGGGTCTCACCGGACGCCCGGGGCACCGGGGTCGCCCGCCGCCTCCTCGAAGCGGCTGCACGCACCGCGCGGGAGAGTCAGATGAGGCACCTGGTCTACTGGGTGGGCACCGACAACGGGCGAGCCGTCGCCTTCGCCAGCAGCTTCGGGTTCCGGCCCACGGACAACCGCAGGCCGGTCCGGATCAGGGGTGTCGACACCGAGGAGGAGGACGCCGAGGAGATGGCGATGGTCCTGCCGCTGAGCAGCTCGACGGGGGAGATCCCGACCAGCCTGTAGCTGACGACGCTCGCTGGACTAGGGGCGAGCGGCCAGCTGCTCGATGTACTTGCTCAGTCCGGAGACGATCATCATGTGGTGCTGGCCCACCTTGGTCTCGGGCAGCGCGTGCATGAAGTCCTCGCCCGGAGCCTTCACCCCGACCACCGTGACGCCGTAGCGCTTGCGGATGTCGGTCTCGCCGAGGGTGAACCCGATCATCTCCTGAGCGGGGCGCATCTTGACGATGGCGTACCCGTCCTCGAACTCGATGTAGCCCTCCATCTTGCCGTTGACCAGGTGAGCGACCCGCCCACCGGACTCGGCCTCGGGGAAGATCACATGGTGCACACCGATTCGCTCGAGCAGCCGGGCATGCTCCGCGCTGATCGCCTTGGCCCAGATCGAGGGGATGCCGAGGTCGACCAGGTTTCCCACGGTCAGCAGGGAGCCCTCGATCGAGGTGCCGATGCCCACCACCGCGATTCGGAAGTCCCGAGGCTTGGCGCTGCGTAGCTCCTCGGGGTTCGTGGCGTCGATGGTCTGCACGCGCATGAGCTTGCGGGCGTAGCGCTCGGCGACGTTGCTGTTGAGCTCGACTGCGTGGACCCGGTAACCGAGCCGGTCCATCTCCATCGCGGCGGCGGCACCGAAGCGCCCCAGCCCGATGACCAGGACGTCCTCGTCGAACAGTTGGTGCTTGGCCATGCCCTCATCCTTTGCGCCGTCGGTGGCCGAGGTGACGGTCCCCCGGAGGGAGGACCTCGGCTAGCGTGCCTCCATGATCGCTGCTCACATCGTGTGGGACCACCGTTTCACGGCCTATGACTTCGGCCGCGGCCACCCGATGCATCCGATGCGCCTGCAGCTGACCCACACCTTGAGCCAGGCTCTGGGCCTGCTGGACCACGAGGAGGTCACCGTGGGCCCGGCCCGCCCCGCCGAGACCGACCTGCTGGGGCAGATCCACTCCGGTGCGCTCATCGAGGAGGTGCGTCGCCTCTCCGCCGACCCCGGCGCTGCCGACGGCAGGTTCGGTATCGGAAGCTCGGACACCCCGGCGTTCAGCGGCATGCACGAGGCCAGTGCCCTCGCGGTGGGCGCCACCGTGGAGGCCGCCCGCCAGGTCTGGTCCGGGCAGGTCCCACACGCGGTGAACATCGCTGGGGGGCTGCACCACGCCATGCCCGGGCGCGCGTCCGGGTTCTGCGTCTACAACGATGTCGCCGCTGGGATCCTCGACCTGCTCGCGCACGGTGCCGAGCGAGTCGCCTATCTCGACCTCGACGTGCACCACGGTGACGGGGTGGAGACCATCTTCTGGAACGACCCACGCGTGCTCACCGTGTCGTTGCACGAGACCGGGCGGATGCTGTTCCCCGGCACTGGGTTCGCCGGCGACACCGGTGGCCCGGGCGCTCCGGACAGCGCCGTCAACGTCGCCCTTCCGCCCGAGACCGACGACCGGGGGTGGCTGCGCGCGTTCGCCGCCGTTGTTCCGGCCCTCCTCGGCGCCTTCTCGCCGGACGTGATCGTCAGCCAGCACGGATGCGACTCCCACCGCGACGACCCGTTGGCTCACCTGAGCCTGACGATCGACGGCATGCGCACAGCCCAGGAGTGGGTCCACGAGCTGGCCCACCGCGAGTGCGAGGGCCGGTGGGTCGCCCTCGGCGGCGGTGGCTACGAGCTCGTGCAGGTGGTGCCGCGCGCCTGGTCACATCTGGTCGGCCTGGCCGGACACCGACCGGTGGGGCTGGATGCCGCCATCCCCTCGGAGTGGCAGCAGATGGTGCGGCGAGTGTGCGGGGTGAACGCACCCGCGACGATGGGCGACCGCGGGGGCGCCGCGATCGAGTACGGAGCGTGGGAGGAGGGCTACAACCCGGACGACCCGGTCGACAGCTCGGTGATGGCCACACGTCGGGCCGTCTTCCCCGGGTGGGGGTTGGACCCGTTCTTCGACTAGACCACCGCAAGCAGGAGTGATCTCGGTCACAGACGCATTGTGACGGCGTGTCAGGCTGGACAGATCGGGCACGGGCGGTTTCGCAACGGTCACGTCTGCACCTATGGTTACCCCACGAGGGGACGCGCGCGTCGACGTGAGGACGCGCCGCCTCTGAGGAGACGACGAGATGAGGAAGCCTCCATGGGCGAGGACCGTCAGGTGGCGGACATGAACTTCATGACGGTGGCCGAAGTCGCCGCGTTGATGCGTGTGTCGAAGATGACCGTGTACCGGCTGGTGCACAACAACGAGCTGCCGGCGGTCAGGGTGGGCCGCTCCTTCCGAGTGCCTCGGCAAGCCGTCCACGACTACCTGAGCGACTCCTACCACGGCACGGCCTAGACGGGCCGCGATTGGGGTCACCACGCCCCACGCCGGTAGTCTGGCGAGCACTGCATCGCTCGCGGTGCTCCTCTCACGAAAGACTCGGTCACTGTCATGGGTTCAGTCATCAAGAAGCGCCGCAAGCGGATGGCGAAGAAGAAGCACCGCAAGCTGCTGCGCAAGACCCGTCACCAGCGCCGCAACAAGAAGTAGCGACCGGGAAGCCGGCGCTCGTAGAGTCGGGACGACCGTGACGAAGCCGGGCCATGACGCCGGGTCGGGTGTGGGTGAGATGCTTCCGGAGCTCGACGCCCGCGGACGGTCGCTACGAATCTCCGTGCTCACCAGGCCCGGCTGCCACCTCTGTGTCCGGGCGGTCAGCGCCGTTGCGGACGTCTGCGACTCCCTGGGCGACGTGGGGTACGCCGAGGTCGACATCGACGAGGTGGCCGAGCGCGACCAGCAGGTCCGAGCACGCTACGGCGAGTGGGTGCCCGTGACCTTCGTCGACGGAACGATGCACGACTACTTCACCGTCGATCCCGAGCGGCTGCGTGAGGCTCTGACCTCGACCTGACCCACCAGCCGGTCCGGAGCCGGCGCAGGAAGTCCTTCGATCACTTTGTGCATTCGTTCACAAAGTCGTATTCTGGGGTGGTCGCGCCGAAACGTCCCCCGGGCTCCGGTCGCGGCCCAGTCGACGAGGAGGTGGGTGACGCAATGACCGTTGAACCTGCTCGTCGAGGGGTCCCGGACGCCAGTGTGGCGCGCCTGCCCGCCTACCGACGTGCCCTCAGCCACTGTGCCGAACGTGGTGCGACCTACGTGTCCTCACAGGAGCTGGCCGAGGCCACGGGAGTGCATCCCGCTCAGCTGCGCAAGGACCTGTCCTACCTCGGTTCCTACGGTCTGCGTGGGGTGGGTTACGACGTGGCGCAGCTGCACGACCAGATCGGGGCCGAGCTCGGGCTCCTCGGAGACTGGCCCGTGGCCATCGTGGGCATGGGCCATCTCGGCCGGGCGCTCGTGGCCTACCGCGGCTTCTCCAACGCCGGGTTCCGGATCGTGGCTCTGGTCGACGACGACCCCGAGGTCGTCGGTGAGACCGTCGGGGGTCTGCGCGTACAGAGCCTCGACGAGCTCGTGGCCTCCGCGATCACGCTGGACTTCGGGGTCATCGCGACCCCCGCTGCCGGCGCCGACGGGGTGGCCGAAGCCCTGGTCGGTCTGGGTGTCCACTCCATCCTCAACTTCGCCGCCACCCACCTGCACGTGCCGAAGGGGGTGGGCGTGCGCACCGTCGACCTGTCCACCGAGCTGGAGATCCTGGCGTTCCACGCGCAGCGTCGGCCCTCGACGGCTGCAGCCGCGGGCGAAGGGGAACCGACGACAGCACCGGCCCCCGCGGCGGCGGAGACGGCCCGATGAGCCTGCTGATCGTGGGCCTGTCGCACGAGAGCGCGGACCTGGCCCTGCTGGAGCGGATCGGGCTGCAGGAGCGACCGGGCGAGTCGATCTCTGCCCGCCTTCTCGCCTCGGTCGACGTCGGCGAGTTCCTCGTGCTCACGACCTGCAACCGGGTCGAGGTCGTCGCTGCGGTGGACCGTTTCCACGGGGCGGTGAACGACATCGCGACCGCCTTGGCCGAGGTCAGCGGCAGGCAGGAGGAGACGCTGCGAGGCAGCCTCTACGTCCACTACGACGACCGGGCTGTGCATCACCTGTTCTCGCTGGCGTGCGGGCTGCGGTCGATGGCCCTGGGCGAGCCGCAGGTGCTGGGTCAGCTGCGCCAGGCACTGGCGCGAGCCCAGGACGCCGGCACGGTCGCCGGCCAGCTCAACCCTTTGCTGCAGCACGCTCTGCGGGTGGGCAAGCGTGCGCATGCCGAGACCGAGCTGGACTCGGTGGCGAAGTCCTTGGTGCATCTGGGACTGCACGAGCTCGCGGTGCCCGACCTGCAGCGCGCCCGAGTGCTGGTGGTCGGGGCCGGCGCGATGTCCGGGGTCGCTGCGGCAACCCTGGCGCGGGCCGGAGTAGCAGAGCTGTGCGTGGTCGCCCGGGACCCGGCCAAGGCCTCCGCTCTGGCCGCTCGACACCACGGGCGCAGCGTGCCGTGGTCGCGGTTGGCCGAACAGCTCGGTGCGGTGGACCTGGTCGTCACCTGTACCGGCGCCACCGAGCCGGTCATCGACGTGGCCGACCTGTCCCGTCCGCGGGAGCGTCGCCACGACGGATCGCTCCCGGACCTGGCCATCCTGGACCTGGCTCTGCCCTGCGACGTGGACCCCCGGGTCGGCGACCTGCCGGGGATCCGGCGCTGCGGCCTGGCCGACCTCCACGCCCGCCGCCTGATGCAGGACGACAGCTCACCGGTCGTCCGTGAGGTCGAGGACCTGGTCACCGGAGAGGTGGCGGCCTACCTGACCGAGCGGCGGGCGCACGAGGTGGCCCCCACCGTGGCTGCGCTCCGGGCGCAAGCGGGCGCTTTGGTTCAGGAGGAGATGGCGCGTCTCGAGCAGCGACTGCCCGAGATGGACGAGGCGGCTCGCGCCGAGGTCCGCCGCAGCGTGAGCCGGGTCGTCGACAAGCTGCTGCACACCCCTACCGTGCGGGTGAAGGAGAAGCACGCTCAAGACCAGGCCGAGGACTACGCGCGGGTGCTGCGCGAGCTCTTCGACCTGGACCCCCGCGACGCCGTGGCGGTCACCACCCCACCGGCGCTCGGCCCGGACGGTGTGCGATGAGACTCGGGACCCGGGCTAGCGCCCTCGCCCGGGCGCAGGCCCACGCGGTGGCCGAGCGTCTGCGGGCCGCAGGGGAACACGTCGAGATCGTGCTCGTCTCCACCGAGGGCGACCGTAGCGACCAACCGCTGACCCAGATCGGCGGGACCGGCGTGTTCGCCTCCGCCCTGCGCTCGGCCCTGGTGCGTCGCGAGGTCGACCTCGCGGTGCACTCGCTCAAAGACCTGCCCGTGGCGCCCTACCCGGGGCTCACCCTGGCCGCCATCCCGCAGCGCGAGGATGCCCGCGACGTGGTGTTCAGTGCCTCCGGGGCGCCGTTGGCGGAGCTTCCCGCGGGAGCGAGCGTGGGGACCGGCTCCCCACGACGAGCCGGGCAGGTCTCGGCACGGCACCCGCACCTACGCATCCAGGACATCCGCGGCAACGTCGACACCCGGATCGCGAAGGTGGCGACCGGCCAGGTCGACGCCGTGGTGCTCGCGGCGGCGGGAGTGGCGCGACTGGGGCGGGAGCACGAGGTCAGCCACGTGCTCGGCTTCGACGAGATGCTGCCCGCCCCCGGGCAGGGCGCCCTCGCCATCGAGTGCCGCGACGGCGATACCGGCGACGACCTCAGCGAGCGGGACGGATCCGTCCTCGCCGCCTGCGCCGCCCTGGACGACGACATCACCCGTGCCTGCGTCACCGCCGAGCGGGCCATGCTCGCCCGCCTCGAGGCCGGGTGCACGGCGCCGGTCGCCGCCTTGGCGACCGCCGGCGCCGAAGGCCTGGCGCTGCAGGGGTGGGTCGGGCTGGGTGGTCTGGTCGCCGAGGCAAGCGCGGTGGGTGCGGACCCCTCCTCGCTCGGTCGCGACCTGGCCGACCAGCTGCTGCAACAGATTCTTGCCGAACCGTCAGAACCGATCCTCGTAACGGAGCGTGAATCGTGACTACGCACATCGATGCCCCAAAGACTCTTGCCCCACGCCTCTCGCCCAACCCGTGCGCGCGCGTCGCCTTCGTGGGGGCCGGGCCGGGGGACCCCGGGCTGCTCACGGTGCGGGGGCGCGACTATCTGGCGCGCGCGGACATCATCGTCCTCGACAGCCTCGACCTGGCGGAACGCGTCCGCGCCTACGCCAGCCCCGACGTCGAGTTCGTCGACGGGTCGCGCCGGCCCTGCGGCCGTGAGCTGAGCGCCAACTCCCAGGCCAACCTGGTCGTCTCCACGGCCACGGAGGTCGCTGACCCCTCGGTGCTCGTGGTGCGCCTGATGGACGGTGACCCCAGCGCCTTCAACGGCTTGACCCTGGAGGCTTCGGCATGTCACCGCGCCGGGGTTCCGTTCGAGATCGTGCCCGGGGTCAGCACCGCCTGGTCGGTCCCGATGTACGCCGGCGTCCCGCTGACCGGCTCCAACACGGGCCAGGAGCTGCACATGATCGACGGATCGGACGCCCAGATCGACTACTCGCTGTCGGTCTCCGACGTGGTGACGGTGGTCGTGCTCGGGTGCGCCGGTGACCTGCGGCGCACCCTCGCCGGCCTGGTCGACGCCGGCCGGGACCCGGCGACTCCGGTGGCGCTCACCGAGCACGGAACCACGGTGACCCAGCACACCGAGGTCACGACGCTGGCCCTCGCTCTCGAGGCGCTGGCCGACGACCGTGCCCCCGAAGCGACGGTGGCCGTCGTCGGCGCGCAGGTGGACCTGCGCGACGAGCTGTCCTGGTACGAGACCAAGCCGCTGTTCGGCTGGAAGGTGATCATCCCGCGGACCAAGGAGCAGTCCGGGGGGATGGTGGACCGGGTGGCCTCCTACGGCGCCTCCGCGTCGGTGGTGCCCACCATCAGCGTCGAACCGCCCCGGACCCCGCAGCAGATGGACAAGGCCATCAAGGGGCTGGTGACGGGCCGGTACGAGTGGGTGGGCTTCACCTCGGTCAACGCGGTGCGCGCGGTGCGCGAGAAGTTCACCGCCGTCGGTCTGGACGCGCGCGCGTTCTCGGGGCTGAAGATCGCCGCCGTGGGCGGCGCCACGGCCGATGCGTTGATGGACTGGGGTCTGGTGCCCGACCTGATGCCGACCTCCGAGCACTCCGCGAGAGGGCTGCTGGAGGTCTGGCCGCCGTACGACGAGGTGCTGGACCCGATCAACCGGGTGCTGCTGCCGCGGGCGGACATCGCCACCGACACGCTCATCGCGGGTCTGCAGGACATGGGATGGGAGGTGGACGACGTCACCGCCTACCGGACCGTGCGCGCGAGCCCGCCGCCCGCCGAGGTGCGCGAGGCGATCAAGGGTGGCGCCTTCGACGCCGTGTGCTTCACCTCCTCCTCCACGGTGCGCAACCTCATCGGGATCGCCGGCAAGCCCCATCCGCGCACGGTGGTGGCGTGCATCGGCCCTGCGACGGCGAAGACGGCCGAGGAGCACGGACTGAGTGTCGATGTGGTGGCGCCGACCGCCTCGGCCGAGTCGCTGGTCGACGCGCTCGCGGCTCACGCGACCGACCTGGCGGACGGCTACGCAGCGCAGGGTCTGCCGGTCCAGCGTCCCAGCGAGCGCCGGAACGGGGTGTCCCGAGGCCGCTCTGAGGCGCGCGCGTGAGCTTCCCGGCGCAGCGACCGCGGCGTCTGCGCACGGGTCCCGCGGTCCGGAGCCTCGTACGCCAGACGCGGGTGCATCCCAGTGACCTGGTGCTGCCGATGTTCGTGGCCGAGGGCAACCGGGAGCCGGTGCCGATCACCTCGATGCCCGGCGTCTACCAGCACAGCTTCGACTCGTTGCGGCGCGCGGCCGAGCATGCCACCGTGGCGGGGGTCGGTGGCCTCATGCTCTTCGGCGTGCCCACCCGCCGCGACTCCCGGGGCAGCGGGGCGGACGCGCCGGACGGGGTGCTGAACCGGGCCCTGGGCCGGCTACGGGCCGACCTCGGTGACACCACCGTGCTGATGTCCGACCTGTGTCTGGACGAGTTCACCGACCACGGGCACTGCGGAGTGCTGGACGACTCCGGCCGGGTGGACAACGACGCCACCCTGCAGCGGTACGCCGAGATGGCCCTGGCCCAGGCCAGCGCCGGGGCTGACGTCGTCGCGCCCTCGGGGATGATGGACGGCCAGGTGGCGGCCGTCCGCGCGGCTCTGGAGGAGGCCGGCCATACCGACACGGCCATCCTGGCCTACACGGCCAAGTACGCGTCGGCGTTCTACGGCCCGTTCCGCGAGGCGGTGGCCTCCAGCCTGACCGGGGACCGGGCGACCTACCAGCAGGACCCGGCCAACCGGACCGAGGCCAGGCGCGAGCTCGACCTGGACCTCAGCGAGGGCGCCGACATGGTCATGGTCAAGCCCGCGTTGCCCTACCTCGACGTCCTGTCCGACGTGGCCGCCACCAGTGATGTACCCGTGGCCGCCTACCACGTGTCGGGTGAGTACGCGCAGCTCGAAGCGGCGGTCGACCGTGGGTGGCTGGACCGTGAGGCGGCCGTGCTGGAGGCACTGACCTCGATCCGGCGGGCGGGGGCGCAGTTCGTGTTGACCTACTACGCCGACTATGCTTGCCGCCTTCTCGACCGCACGGATCGGAACCATGGCGAATGAGCACGACGCGACGGCGCGCGGGCTCTCAGCGACCCTGGAAGAGGGGGTTTCCACCCCTCGGTGGCTCGACGACGACGAGCAGCGAGCGTGGCGGGCGTGTCTGCGGGGGTACCGGTCGCTCATCGTCGCAATGGAGACGGGGCTGACCGGCACCGGTGTGCGGCTCGCGGAGTACGAGGCCCTGTCGATGCTCAGCGAGGCTCCGGGCGAGCGCCTCAGGATGTCCGCCCTCGCCGAGCTGGTGGTTCAGTCGCGCAGCCGGTTGACGCATGCGGTGAAGCGCCTGGAGGGGATGGGTCTGGTGCAGAGGTCCCGGATCGCGCACGACGGGCGGGGCGTCGAGGTGTCGTTGACCCGCGCCGGCCTGCACCTGGTGCAGGAGCTGGCGCCGCTGCACATCGAGACGGTGCGCCTGGCCTTCCTGGACCAGATGAGCCGGGAGGAGCTGCTGGTGATGGGCACCCGGATGGAACGGGTGATGGAGGCGGCGGCGAGTATCTCCTCGCCCGAGGGCACCAGGGCGCTGTAACCCGAGCCCGGGCGCCCGCGCTGTCCGGGTGAGCTGGCGGGTGGGACACTGGACAATATGCCGACCGACGTCACCGACCGCTCCCGTGCCCTGTTGGAACACGCCGCACACGTCATCCCCGGCGCAGTCAACTCCCCCGTGCGCGCCTTCCGCTCCGTGGGGGGCACGCCGCGCGTGATGGCCTCGGCCGCAGGGCCATGGCTGACCGACGTCGACGGAAACCGCTACGTGGACCTGATCTGCTCCTGGGGGCCGATGATCCTCGGGCACGCCCATCCCACGGTGCTCGAGGCCGTCACACAGGCCGCCGGCCGAGGCTTCGGCTTCGGCACTCCGACCGAGGCCGAGACCCTGCTGGCCGCGGAGATCGTCGGGCGGGTGCCGCCGGTGGACCAGGTGCGCCTGGTCAGCTCCGGAACCGAGGCGACGATGAGCGCCGTGCGGGTGGCCCGGGGCTACACCGGCCGCGCGGTCATGGTGAAGTTCGCCGGGCTGTACCACGGACACGTCGACGCACTCCTGGCCTCCGCCGGTTCCGGCCTGGCGACCTTCGCCCTGCCGGACTCCGCGGGGGTCCCTCCGTCCGCCGCGGCCGACACGATGGTCTTGCCGTACAACGACCTCGCCGCCCTCGAGGCGGCCTTCGCCGAGCACGGCGACAAGATCGCCGCCGTCATCACCGAGGCGGCCGCCGGGAACATGGGCGTCGTGCCTCCCGACCCGGGATTCACCGAGGGCATCCTCAGGCTCGCCCACGCGCACGGTGCCTTGGTGATCTCCGATGAGGTGATGACCGGGTTCCGCTGTGGTCCGTCGGGCTGGTACGGCCTCGAAGGGCCCTACGAGCACGGGGCGCCTGACCTGATGACCTTCGGCAAGGTCATGGGTGGGGGGTTCCCGGCGGCGGCGTTCGGGGGGCGTGCCGAGGTCATGGCGGTGCTCGCGCCTCACGGTCCCGTCTACCAGGCGGGAACCTTGTCCGGGAACCCGGTGGCGGCCGCAGCCGGACTCGCAACCCTGCGCGAGTGCACGCCGCAGATGTACCAGCGGCTCGGGCGCGCGGCGACCACCGTGGCCGCGGCGGTGACCGACTCGTTCACCCGCCACGGGATCCCGCACCGGATCCAGTGGGCCGGGTCCATGTTCAGCGTGTTCTTCCGCGACGAGCCGGTGCACACGTTCGCCGATGCGGCCGACCAGGACACCGAGCGCTTCGCCGCCTTCTTCCACGCCATGCTCCGCCGCGGTGTCCATCTGCCGCCCAGCTGTTTCGAGGCCTGGTTCCTCAGCGCGAGCCACGACGAGGAGGCGCTCGAGCACGTCGTGCGGGCGATCGAGGACAGCGCCGCAGAGATCGCTCAGCCGGCAGTGCGAAGATGAGGCCATGACAGTGGCGGCCGTGACAACGACCGTGCACGTCATCCGGCACGGCGAGGTGGAGAACCCCGAGGGTGTGCTCTACGGAAGGCTCCCGGACTTCCACCTCTCTCCCCTGGGACGGCAGATGGCCGAGGTGACGGCCGACTATCTGGCCCCCCGCGACATCGTCCACGTCGTGGCCTCTCCGCTGGAGCGGGCCCAGGAGACCGCCGAGCCGATCGCGCACCGACACGGCCTGGCGGTGCGGACCGACGCCCGGGTGGTCGAGGCCGCCAACCACTTCCAGGGCACCACGGTGGCCAGTGGCGGCGTGCTGCACCAGCCCCAGCACTGGGCCTTCATGCGCAACCCCTTCCGGCCCAGCTGGGGGGAGCCGTACCGTCAGATCGCGACCCGCATGATGGCCGCGCTGACGACCGCGCGGATGCAGGCGCGGGGTCACGAAGCGGTGGTGGTCTCGCACCAGCTGCCGGTCTGGACGTTGCGCCGGCAGCTGGAGGGACGCCGTCTCTGGCACGACCCGCGGCGCCGCGAATGCACCCTCGCCTCGGTCACCTCGGTGCGCTACGAGGGTGACGACCCGGTGGAGGTGTCGTACGCCGAGCCCGCCGGTCATCTTCTGGCTGCTGCCCGCCCGGGCGCGGGGGCATGAGCAGGAGGAACCGACGGGAGCGTCGCGTTGCCGTCGCCGTGCTGCTGGGTCTGCTGGCGGGTCTGCTCCTGTCCGGCTGCGGGGGCGGCGAGAACAGCATCGCCGAGCAGGCCCGGGCGGGGGACGACAAGAACTACATCGCCGGTGACGGCAGCGTGACGGTGATCGGGCCGCAGGACCGGCAGACCGAGATCGCGCTCTCGGGCCAGACCCTGGAGGGTGAGGACTGGTCGTCCGAGCAGGCGCGGGGCGAGGTGCTCGTGATCAACGTCTGGGGCTCTTGGTGCGGTCCCTGCCAGGCCGAGGCGCCCGACCTCAACGAGGTGTACGCGCAGTTCACCGACGCCGACGAGCCCGTGCGCTTCATCGGGGTCAACCACCGCGACAGTGTGCCGACGGCGTTGGCCTTCCAGCGCGCGAAGGACGTGGAGTACCCCTCGCTGGAGGACGACGGCGGCCAGACCCTCACCCAGCTGAAGGGCCTGGCCAACGCTCGCCCGAGCACTCTGGTGCTGGACCGCTCCGGTCTCGTCGCGGCCCGGGTGCTCGGCCAGGTCGACGCCAGCACGCTGGAGAGCCTGGTCGACGACGTACTCCAGGAGTCGTCGTCGAGTGAGTGAGATCGTGCTGAGCGGCCCGCTGCTGGCGGCCATGGCCCTCGCCGCCGCCGCCGGGCTGGTCTCCTTCGCCTCCCCCTGCGTGCTTCCCCTGGTACCCGGCTTCCTCGGATACGTCAGCGGGATGGCGCCCGACTCGACACCCGGCGCAGGTGACCGGCCGCGGCTGGTGCTGGGGGCGGCCCTGTTCGTGTGCGGCTTCAGCGGCGTCTTCCTGGCCATGAGTGTCGTCGTCTCCTCGGTGAGCCAGGCGCTGAACGCGCGGCAGGACCTGTTGCTGCGCCTGGGCGGTGTCGTCGTGCTGGCGCTGGGCGCGTTCATGCTCGGGGCGGCCGGCTCGGGCTGGCAGCCGCGGTGGCGACCGGCCGCGGGGCTGCTCGGCGCACCGTTGCTGGGGGTGGTGTTCGGGCTGGGCTTCACCGCGTGCACCGGCCCGTCGCTCGCGGCGATCCAGACGCTCGGGGCCACGCTCGCTCCCCAGGAAGGCGTCTCGACCCGGGCCCTGCTGCTCGGGGTCGCCTACTGCGCCGGGCTCGGGTTGCCGTTCCTGGCCATCGCGGGCGGTCTGGGTTGGGTGCAGCGTGTCTCGGAGGTCCTCCGGCGGCACCACCTGGCGATCCAGCGGGCCTCCGGGGTGCTGCTCGTGGCGCTCGGCCTGCTCATGGTCAGCGGGGTATGGGGGATGGCCATGGCGTGGGTGCAGACGCAGCTCGTCGCCTCGTTCGAGACCGCGCTGTGATGGCGGGGCCGGCCCTGGGCCTGCGGGGGTGGGCGCGCTGGACGTGGCGCCAGCTGACCAGCATGCGGACGGCCCTGTTGCTTCTGCTGCTGCTCGCGGTCGCGGCGGTACCCGGCTCGATCTGGCCGCAGCGCGGCGTGGACCCGGCCCAGGTCACGGCCTACCTGCAGCAGAACCCTCGCCTCGGCCCGTGGCTGGACCGTCTCGGGATGTTCGACGTGTTCTCCTCCCCGTGGTTCTCCGGGATCTACTTGCTGCTGGCGGTGTCGCTCATCGGGTGCGTCGTGCCACGGACGCGGCAGCATGTGGCTGCGATGCGGGCGCAGCCACCGTCGGCGCCCCGCCGGTTGGAGCGGCTTCCCGCCCACCACAGCCTCACCCTGGCCGGCGACAGCTCGAGCCTGGAAACCGGGCAGCTGCGCCAGCGCGCGC
The DNA here is from genome assembly GCF_035267225.1 of Ornithinimicrobium sp. GTDB lineage: Bacteria > Actinomycetota > Actinomycetes > Actinomycetales > Dermatophilaceae > Ornithinicoccus. Next base: position 2,130 of record NZ_DATFMA010000073.1, on the reverse strand, counting down.
AGGAGGTGCTGCGGCGCCGGCGCTACCGGGTGGCGGTGAAGGACGCCGGGGTCGAGGCGGGCTCGGGGTTCGACGTCTCCGCGGAGACCGGATACCTGAAGGAGACCGGCAACGTGGTCTTCCACGTGGCGCTGCTGGGGGTCATCGTCTCGGTCGCCGTCGGCCACCTGTGGGGGTGGCGGGGCGAGGTCATCCTGCCGGTGGGGGAGAACTTCACCTCAGCGGCTGCCGAGTACGACACCCTGCAGCCCGGCCCCTGGGTGGGCGAGAACGAGCTGGCCCCCTTCCAGCTACGCCTGGACGAGATGACGGTCTCGTTCGAGACCGAGGCGCAGGGGGCGCAGTTCGGAGCGCCCCGCGAGTTCTCGGCGGAGGTCACGACCGTCCCCCGGCCGGGGGCGACACCGGAGACCGCGCGGCTGGCCGTCAACGACCCGCTGTCGGTCGACGGAGCCTCGGTCTACCTGCTCGGCAACGGCTACGCCCCGGTGGTCACGGTGCGCGACTCCTCGGGGCAGGTTCTCTTCTCCGACGCCGTGCCGTTCCTGCCGCAGGACGACAACTACACCTCCACCGGCGCCGTCAAGGTCGCCGGCGCCAAGCCGGAGCTGGGTCTCTACGGCGCGTTCCTTCCGACCGCTCGCATCGACGAGCGCGGGCCGACCTCGGACTTCCCCGACCTGGTCGACCCCAAGCTGGCCATCGGCGTCTTCGAGGGCGACCTCTTTCCCGGGGGAGCAGCGCAGTCGGTGTACGTCCTGGACACGGCGGGGATGGAGCCCGTCCTGGACTCCGATGGCGATCCCACCCGGATGCTGCTCACCCCGGGGGAGACGGCGACCCTCCCGCAGGGTCGAGGCACGGTCACCCTCGACGGTGTGGTGCGCTGGAGCGGTCTGGTCGTCCGGCACGATCCCGGCCGGCTGCCCGTCCTCATCAGCTCCGTGACCGCCCTGGTCGGCCTGGTCCTCATGCTGGGCGTGCGCCGGCGCCGAGTCTTCGTGCGCGTCACCGGCGACCGGGGCGCGGGCACGCTCGACGGGGCGACCCGGCATACTGGAGTGACGGTGCAGGTGGCCGCGCTGGTCAAGGACCATGACCCCGGGTTGCAGTCCCTGGTCGAGCAGCTGGCGGCGGAGATCACCTCCGCCGACGAGGTGAGAACCATGGACCGCGAGCCGGCAGCACGACGAGAGGGCAGTGGATGAGGAACGACACCCTGGCAGTGGCCTCGGACATCGGAGTCTGGGTCACCATCGTGCTGCTGGCGGTGGCGATGCTGGCCTTCGCAGCCCACTTGGCGGTGCATGCCGCCGCAGCTCGGCCCTCGTCCTCGGTACGCCCGGCCGAGACCGCGCTCGCCGGCCGCGGCAGCGCCCCGCCCGCGCCCTCCAGCCCGGGCACCGATCGGGACCGACCACGGTCACCCGGCTCGAACGGGGAGGGCGAGGTCACCGAACAGGCGCCGTCTCGGCGCTGGGGAGTGGTGGGGCTGCAGGTCACGCTGCTGTCCACCCTGGTGCTCGTGGCCAGCACCGCGCTGCGGGGCCTGTCCGTCCAGCGAGCCCCCCTGGGGAACATGTACGAGTTCGCCCTCGTCGCCTGCTGCTTCGCCCTGGTCATCTACTGCGGTTGGAGCCTGCGTCGGGACCGGCTGTGGCTGGGCCTGTTCGTGACCGGGCCGGTGCTGCTCATCCTCGGTCTGGCGCGCCGGGCCTGGTACACCGAGGCCTCACAGCTCTTGCCCTCGCTGGAGAGCATCTGGCTGGTCATCCACGTGAGCATGGCCACACTGGCCGTGGGGCTGTGCCTGATCGGTTTCGCCACCGCGACCCTGTACCTGCTTCGCGACACGGCGGAGTCGCGGGCCGCGGGGCCGACGGGCGGGGGCGAGGTCACCGGCTGGCGCCGTGCGCTGCCGCCCGCCGAGTCGCTGGAGCGGATGACGTACGGGATCCACGTGGTGGCGTTCCCGTTGTGGACGTTCACGCTGATCGTGGGGGCCACCTGGGCCGAGCAGGCCTGGGGTCGCTACTGGGGATGGGACCCCAAGGAGGTCTGGACGTTCGTCATCTTCGTGGTCTACGCGGCGTACCTGCACGCTCGCGCCACCGCGGGGTGGACCACCCG
>NZ_DATFMA010000072.1:0-26247 GCF_035267225.1 Ornithinimicrobium sp. | reverse complement strand
ACGGTGGTGTAAGAGACCACCAGCGCGCCAGGTGACTGGCGCGGCTCGGTAAACCCCACCGGGAGCAAGACCAGACAGCACACGGTCGAGGGCTGCTCGCCCGAGGTGTGCGGGTAGGTCGCTGGAGACGGCTGGCAACAGTCGTCCGAGATGGATGGCCGCCCTCGTCGCAACGCCAGCAATGGTGCGGCGAGACAGGACCCGGCGTACCGGCCGACTCATCCACCCGGCTCGCCCGGGCCCGGCGGAGGCTGGCCCGGTGCGTCGCGCCGCCGCCAGTGTCGCAAGGTGGGCCAGGACAGGCTGGGCTTCCTGGCAGCTGTCCGCGATCCTTCCTATCGTGGCGGCATGAGTGTCGAGACACCGACATCGGGGGAGATCAGCCGTTGGAAACGCCACTTCGCGGATGAGCGGGCTGTGGCCGGGGTGTTGCGGCGACTGTCCGACTCCACCGGGGAGAAGAGGGACGCCGAGGTCCTGCGCGAGCTCGCGGACGCCGAAGAGCGTCACGCCGAGCACTGGGCGGGGCTGCTGGACGCAGCGACCCCGTCGGAACCGTCGCGGAAGCTGAAGTTCCGCCTGTTGGACTGGCTGGCCGGGACGGCTGCCAGCGACGTGGTGCTGATCCTGCTGCAGCGCTCGGAGGCGCGCTCGGCGTACGTGAACGAGCCGGCTGCTCCGGCGCAGCTGGCAGCGGACGAGGCCGTGCACGTGGAGGTGCTGCGGGCGCTTGCGGCCCGCGGCCGGGAGCGGCTGTCCGGCAACTTCCGAGCCGGGGTCTTCGGCGCCAACGACGGCTTGGTGTCCAACCTCGCGCTGGTCGCCGGGATGAGTGCCACCGGTGTGTCCGGTCCCGTGGTGCTGGCCGCAGGGACGGCGGGTCTGCTCGCCGGTGCCATGTCGATGGGCGCCGGTGAGTACATCTCGGTGCGTTCGGCGCGCGAGCTGCTCGAGGCGTCGGCCCCGGGAGAGGAGGTGGCTCGGCGCTACGGCGACCTCGACATGGACGTGAACGAGCTCGCCCTCGTGTTCCGTGCTCGGGGGGAGAGCCCCGAGACGGCGCAGGCCGAAGCGAACCGGATCGTCGCGGGCTCCCGTGACGAGGGCGAGGGCCCCGGCTTGGAGGACGTGACCCCTGAAGCCGACTACCGGGCCGTGGGCAGTCCTTGGGGAGCGGCGCTGTCCAGCTTCTGCTTCTTCTCCAGCGGCGCGTTGGTGCCGATCCTGCCCTACCTGCTCGGCGCAGGCCCCGGCCTGGGCCTCATGCTGGCCATCGTTCTCGTCGGGCTGTCGTTGATGACGACGGGAGCCGTGGTGGGCCTGCTGTCCGGGGCCTCGCTCCTCTCCCGCGGACTGCGTCAGCTGATGATCGGCTACGGGGCGGCGGGCGTCACCTACCTGCTCGGCCTGGCCTTCGGCGCGTCCGGCGTCGCCTAGTCGCGCCTGCCGGCCCAGACCTCGACGGCTCCTGCCCCGCGCAGGTCGAGCACCTCCACGCCGCCCTCACGGCCGAAGTTGCCGATGTGACCGAGGTACAAGGAGCGCCCTGCGTCGTTCAACAGGCCGTCGTGGATCGGGATCACGCGGCCGGGCTCGACCCGCCGGACGAAGTGCACGACATCCTTGACGTCGCCCCACGGCGCACTGACCGGTACGCACAACAGGTCGATGTCATCCAGCAGCTCGTGCTCGGCGTCCAGCGCGTCGCCGGGATGGAACAGCGTCGGCTCCCCATCGGCCGTCACGACGAGTCCGACGTTGTCGGGCCGGGGCAGGTCCTCCAGGATCAGCGCGTGCCGCTCACCCACGGGCGTCACCGTGACGGCGCCGAGCTCGAGTGCGTCCCCGGCCTGCATCGTGTGCGTCCGGTCGCTGACTGAGGGCTCGGCGCTGGTCAGCTCGTCTGCGGCCTGCCCCTCGGCCCACACCCGAGCCTTCGGGCTGGCTGAGAGCAGCGTCGCGACCGCGGCACTGTCGAGGTGGTCCGGATGCACGTGGGTGACGAGAATCGCGTCGAGGTCACCCGCGCCGTCGACGTGGGAGAACGCGCCGGGGTCGATGAGCAGGCGCTGCCCAGCCACCTCCAGCAGCAGGCAGGCATGTCCCAGGTGGGTGAGGCGCATGGGCCCACGGTACGACGGGCCTCACCGCCTCGCAGGGGGTCGGGCCGGGAAGGGCTGCGTAGGATTGCCGGTCGTGCGGTTCCTCAACGGCGTTCGTCCCCCCCATGACCTGACGTACCACGACGTCTTCATGGTGCCCGTGCGCTCGGGGGTGGCCTCCCGCCTCGACGTCGACCTGCACACGTCGGACTCGGTGGGCACCACGATCCCGCTGGTGGTCGCCAACATGACCGCGGTCTCCGGTCGGCGGATGGCGGAGACGGTCGCACGGCGCGGCGGGATCGCCATCCTGCCGCAGGACGTCCCGGCGGAGATGATCGGCCGCAGTGTCGCCGCGGTGAAGCGCTCCCATCCCTTCTACGAGACCCCGATCACCATCGCCGCGGATTCGCCCGTGGCCGAGGTTCTGTCGCTGATGGGCAAGCGGGCGCACCACGCGGCCATGGTGGTCGAGGGACGTCGTCCCATCGGCATCGTCACCGAACGCGACTGCATCGATGTCGACCGCTTCAGTCAGGTGCACGACGTGATGAGCGAGCTCACCGTGGTGATCGAACCGGACGCCGACGCCCGGTCCTCCTTCGCCGCGCTGGAAGCGGCTCATCTCGACCTGGCGCCGGTGGTGCAGGACGGGGAGATGCTCGGGGTGCTGACGCGCACCGGGCTGGTCCGCTCTTCGATCTACACACCAGCGGTGGACGACCGCGGACGCCTGCTGGTCGGGGCGGCGATCGGTATCAACGGGGACATCGAGGCGAAGGCCCGGGCACTGCTGGACTCCCAGGTCGACGTCCTGGTCGTCGACACCGCGCACGGTCACCAGGACAAGATGGTCGAGATTCTCCCGCGAGTCGTGGCCGAGCGCGAACGCACCGCCGCTCAGACCGGGCGGAGGGTGCCTGTGGTCGCCGGCAACGTGGTCGCGGCGACCGGGGTGCTCGACCTCGTCGAGGCGGGGGCGGACATCGTCAAGGTGGGGGTCGGGCCCGGCGCCATGTGCACCACGCGCATGATGACCGGGGTGGGCCGGCCGCAGTTCTCGGCGGTCCTGGAGTGTGCGCAGGCCGCCCGCGAGGCGGGCGCCGACGTGTGGGCCGACGGAGGGGTGAAGTACCCGCGGGACGTCGCCCTGGGGCTGGCCGCGGGGGCGGCCTCGGTGATGGTGGGCTCGTGGTTCGCCGGGACGCACGAGTCGCCCGGCGACCTGATGCGCGACGCTGACGGTGCGCTGTACAAGGAGAGCTTCGGCATGGCCTCGGCCCGGGCGGTCCGTCAGCGGACGCGGGATGCCTCGCCCTTCGACCGGGCGCGCTCGGCCCTCTTCGAGGAGGGAATCTCCTCCTCGAAGATGTACCTCGACCCCGCCCGGGGTGGCGTCGAGGACGTCATCGACCAGATCATCTCCGGGGTGCGCAGCGCCTTCACCTACGCCGGGGCGCACGACATCCCGTCCTTCCACGAGTCGGTGGTGGTCGGCATCCAGGGGGCGGCGGGGTACGACGAAGGGCGTCCGCGCCACACTTCCTGGTGACCCTCTCCGCACCCCCAGCCAGAAAGTGTGACCTCGAGCCACAAGCTCGACGCTGGAGGTCGAGTTCAGGGCTGGGGGTGCAGCCAGTGCAGCAGTCAGGCGGGGCGCGGGCCCCCGAGGCCCGAGGCGGCGCGCCGGACCATCCGACCGACCCGACTTGGCTCGTCGACATCCGATGACGTGAGCCGCACCACGGCGTACCCGAGCGCGCGGATGCGGTCTTCCCGCTGCTTCTCCGCGACCAGCGCGGCACCGCCTTGCGTGCCGCCGTACTTCGTATGACCGTCGAACTCGACGACCACGCCGCATTCAGGGAGGTAGAAGTCGACGCGAGCCACAAAGCAGCCCGCCTCGTCGAGAATGGTGAACTGCGGCAGCGCACGCAGCCCCAGGTCCTCCAGAGTCAGCCGCAGGCGAGACTCCCCGGGTGACTCGGCGCTGGCGTGCGAGCGTTCGACGGCGGCGCGGGCACGCATCATGCCGGGGGTCCGTGTGAGCCGTTCCATCCATACGCAAAGCTCGTCGGATGTCGTCACGCGGCTGCGTAGGGCGGCGTCGGCGACCAGCACACCCGCTCGCATCCCGTACAGGAACGCGGTGCCCAGCACGGCCAGCGGCGCGATGACGACCGGCGTCCCGTCCCTGACCGTGGCCGTGCCCTCTGCGTAGCCCTCGTGCAGGGTATGCCGTGGGTAGCGGCGGGTCGTGCCCCGGGCGATGGCGCGCGCCACGTGTACACGGTCGAGATGGGCGTAGCTGACCGGGAGGTCCCAGACCAGCGCCGCGCTGGAGTGTGAGGCGACGAGGTGGCTCGGCTGGCGCCGGAGCACCGCCGCGAGCCGCAGCCGATGACGCTGCTCGGGGTCCCCGGCGGTCAACCGGTCGCGGAGGACGTAGCTGCCACGAGTGACCCGTTCCAGCTCGCCACGAGCGGCGGCAGCGCACAGGTCGCCGTTCGAGAGCCCGAGCGAGGCAGCGTCGGCCGAGGTCACGATGCCCTCGTGGTCGCGGAGCCAGGCGTGCAGCGCGGGGTCCATGCAGGGCAGCATGCCCTCTGCTCTGAGACGGCGTCCGGGTCGTCCACAGGCCGCGACGCCCCGAGTCGACCCCCAGCGCCGAACCTGTCTTCGAGCGCCGAACTCGGCGCTTGAAGACGAACGATCCGGCTGGGGGTGCGGGAAGGAGCCGTGGTCAGCTGCGGTGGTGGCTGGCCAACCAGGCCGCTCCGATGATGCCGGCGTCGTTGAGCAGGTGTGCCGGCACGATGGGCGCCCGCAGGTGGAGCAGGGGCAGATACTTCTCGGCCTTCTTGGACACCCCGCCCCCGACGATGATGAGATCCGGCCAGAGCAGGTCCTCCACATGGCTGTAGTACCGCTGCAACCTGGCGGCCCAGTCCTCCCAGGACAGGTCCTCGTCCTTGCGCGCGCTGTTGGCCGCCCAGGTCTCGACGTCCTCGTGCTCGTCGAGCTGCAGATGCCCCAGCTCGGAGTTGGGGATCAGCTCACCCCCGAGGAACAGCGCCGTGCCGATCCCGGTGCCCAAGGTCGTCACCAGCACGGTGCCGTCGTTGCCCTGGCCGGCGCCGTAGTGCATCTCCGCCGCTCCGGCGGCGTCGGCGTCGTTGATGACGATGACGTTGCGCCCCACCGCATCGGCGAACAACGACTCCGCGTCCGTCCCGATCCAGGACGTGTCGATGTTGGCCGCGCTGCGCACCGTGCCGTGATGGACCACCGAGGGGATCGTGATGCCGATCGGCGACTTCTTGCCGATGTCGTCGGAGAACTTGTCGGCGATCTTGGCGACGACCTCGGCGACCGCGTCGGGGGTCGAGTCCTCGGGAGTGTCGATGCGCTTGCGGTCGGTCGCGAACTCGCCGGCCTTGAGGTCCACCGGCGCCCCCTTGATGCCGCTGCCGCCGATGTCGATGCCCAGCACGTGGTCTTTGGCCATGCTCACTCCTTGGGTAGGTGGTTCACGCCCAGGTCAGGGCATGGTGAGGATCTCGGCGCCGTCGCGCGTGATCAGCAGCGTGTGCTCGAACTGCGCCGAGCGGCGTCCATCTGCGGTCACGATCGTCCACCCGTCGTCCCACTCGTGCCAGTCGGGCGTGCCGAGGTTGAGCATCGGCTCGATGGTGAACGTCATCCCTTCTTCGATCAGCACGTCGTGCTCGGGCGCGTCGTAGTGTGGGATGACCAGACCCGAGTGGAAGGCCTGCCCGATCCCGTGGCCGGTGTAGTCCCGCACGACCCCGTAGCCGAAGCGACGCGCGTACGACTCGATGACGCGGCCGATCACGTTGACCGCGCGGCCGGGCTTGGCCGCCTTGATCGCCCGGTGCAGCGCCTCCTCGGTCCGCTCGATGAGCAGCCGGGACTCCTCATCGACCGAGCCGACCTCGAAGGTGGCGTTGGTGTCACCGTGGACGCCTCGGACGTATGCGGTGATGTCGACGTTGCAGATGTCGCCGTCCTCGAGCCGGCGGTCGTCGGGGATCCCGTGACAGATCACCTCGTTGACCGAGGTGCACAGCGACTTCGGGAAGCCCCGGTAGCCCAGCGTCGACGGGTAGGCGTCGTGGTCCAGCAGGAACTCGTGCCCGACCCGGTCGATCTCGTCGGTGCTCACCCCGGGGGCGACCGCGCGGCCGCACTCCACCAAGGCCTGCGCCGCGAGCGCTCCGGCGACCCGCATGGCCTCGATGGTCTCCTCGTCCTTGACCTCGGAGGCCGGGGCGATCGTGGGTGCCGGCCGTCCGACATACTCCGGCCGGACGATGTGGGCGGGCACCGTGCGCCGGGGAGCGACCCGGCCAGGACGGAGCAGGGTGGGCGCGGTCGGCATACGGTGGAGTCTAGAGGTCGGTGCGCGGCCGTTCGAGAGGAAAGCGAGGGCGACATGCAGTACTGGTTCAACGTCGACACCAAGTCGGTCGAGGCCCACGACGACCCCAAGCGCGCCCGCAGCGCGAACCTGCTGGGGCCCTACGACAGTCACGACGAAGCCGCAGCGGCCCTGGAGAAGGCCCAGGCGCGCAACGAGCAGTGGGAGGCCGAGGACGACACGTGGGAGAACGGCCCCCCTGAGGACCGGGACTAGGGGTGCGCGTCGGCAGCGCTGGGGCCCGACCTGGCGTGCACCTCCACCACGTACCCGCCGCTGAACGGCTCGCGGTCCCACGTGCCCCAGCGGTGCAGCCGGTGTAGCCCTGCCGCCTCGACGGCGACCTCGACCTCCTCGATCGGGGTGATCGGGCAGCCGGACGGCAGGCTGTGCTCATGGAGCCCGAAGCCCCAGATGAGCAGGCCGCCCGGTCGTAGCTGCGAGCTCAGGGCTCGCACGGCGTCGGTGAGCGTACCTGGGGCCAGGAGCGGCACGACGTTCCCGGCCGCGATCACCACGTCGATGTCGGCCGTTCCCTCTCGGTAGGAGGTGAGATCGGCCTCGACGAAGACCGGCTCGCGCGTGGGAGCGGGTAAGTCAGTGTCGACTACCTGAGCCGCGCGCGCCCGGCTCAGCATCCGCGCGTCGCTGTCCACGCCGGTGACCGCGTAGCCCATCTGGGCCAGCCGCCAGGCGACGCGGCCGGTCCCACAGCCCGCGTCCAGCACCGTTCCCCCTTCGGAACCCAGCGACGCCACCAGGTCGGCCTCTGCGTGCGCGCTCCCGCCGGCCTGGCGCACCTCAGCCAGGCGCTGCGCTACGACGTGGTCGTAGTCCCGCACCGTCTCGTCGCTGGACAGGTGCTGCCAGCGGCTGGTCATCGGCGCAGCCGGGGGAGCACCTGCTCGGCGAAGACGTCGATCCACTCGCGCTGGTTGCGGCCCACGTTGTGCAGGTAGATCCGGTCGAAGCCGAGGTCGGCGTACCGCTGCAGGTGGCGCCGGTGCACGTCCGGGTCGGCAGAGATGACCATGCGACCCTCGAAGTCCTCGGGGCGCACGAGCTGGGCCATCGCGGCGAAATCGTGTGGGGAGCGGATGTCGGCCTTGGCGAACTTCATCCCGCCGTTCGGCCACTGGGTCATCGCGTTGCTCAACGCCTCCTCCTCGGTCGGCGCCCACGACAGATGGACCTGCAGCACCTTGGGCATCGTGTCCGGGTCCTTGCCCGCCTCGCGCGCCCCCGAGACAAAGCGCTCGAAGAGGCCCTCGATCTTCTCCAGTGGGGCCCCGACGGTGATGATGCCGTCCGCCAGCCGACCGGTCTTCTTGGCGTTGACCGGTCCGGCGGTGGCCACCAGGATCGGAGGTGGCTGGTCCGGCATGGTCCAGATCCGCGTGGTCTCCATGGCGAAGAACTCGCCGGCGTGCTTGGTGTCCTTCCCGGCGGCACTCGCTTCGTAGAGCTGGTTGATCAGCCCGATGGCCTCGAACATGCGTCGCGAGCGCGCGCCGGCCTCGGGCCAGTAGCCGCCCAGGACGTGCTCGTTGAGGGCCTCGCCGGCTCCGACCCCCAGCCAGCTGCGCCCGGGGTTCATCGCCTCCAGGGTCGCCGCCGCCTGGGCCACCAGCGCAGGGTGCATGCGGAAGCTGGGGCACACCACCCCTGGGCCCAGGTCGCCGGTGGTGCGCTCGCCGACCGCAGCCAGCACGTTCCACACGAAGGCGGACTGCCCCTGCTCGGGGACCCAGGGCTGGAAGTGGTCGGCAGCCATGCAGCCGGAGAACCCACGGGCCTCGGCGTACTCGGTGAGCTCGACCGCCTCTCGAGGGTGGAACTGCTCGAGCATCGCCGCGTAGCCGATCGTCAAGCCGCCCATCATCCCAGCCTATTCCCCACCCCCAGCCAGGAATCATGACCTCCAGCGTCGAACGTGCGGCTCGCGGTCGAGGTGGGGGCTGGGGGTCGCGATCCCAGCGACAGCACGGGTGGCAGAGGGGCATCCCGGACCCGACGCGGCTCGGTACCCTGCCGGTGTGGACGACCTGCTCGTCGAGAGAGTCTTGCGGGTGGTGGAGCGCATCCCACCGGGACGGGTGGCCTCGTACGGTGATATCGCAGAGATCGTCGGGGTCGGCCCGCGCTATGTCGGACGCGTCCTGCAGGTGTTCGGTTCCGGTGTGCCGTGGTGGCGGGTGGTCAACGCGCAGGGGGATCCCGGTGGGGGGCTGATCGCGCGAGCGCGGCCGCACTGGGTGGACGAGGGCATCACGGTCAGGCCCAGCGGACGCGGGTGCCAGATGGCGCGGTTCCGGGCCGACCTCCCAGCGCTGGCCACGGCGTACGAGTCGGCTGTGAGCGACCTTCCCGATCGCTAGTTGCGGGGAGCGTGGGCGGGGGCGCGCACGGAGGTGCGCGTTCGGACGCGGCAGGTCGACTCGGCGCCAGGACCGCCTCGGTCAGGCCCGTCACCGCGACCCCCAGCCCCCGCCCTGACTTCGAGCCGCGAATTCGACGCCCGAGATGACCCTTTCTGGCTGGGGGTGGCGGCGAAGGGGGCTAGGGGGACCGGTGCGGGACGTGGGCCTCGAGGTCGGCCAGCCACGCCTCGGCATTGCCGTCCGAGGGCGCGCGCCAGTCGCCTCGCGGCGAGACCGCGCCCCCGGTGGAGACCTTCGGCCCGTTCGGCAGGGCCGAGCGCTTGAACTGGCTGAACCCGAAGAACCGCCGCACGAAGACCTCCAGCCAACGGCGGATCTCCGGCAGGTCGTAGGCGCGTCGCTCGTCGTCGGGGAAGTTCGGCGGCCACCCGCCCGCCTCGACGTCGTGCCAGGCGTGCCAGGCGAGGAAGGCGATCTTGCTCGGCGCGAAGCCGTGTCGCAAGACGTAGTGCAGGTGGAAGTCCTGCAGCTCGTACGGGCCGATCTGCGCTTGCGTGCTCTGCGGCTCCGCCCCGTCGGCGGGCACCAGCTCCGGGGTGATCTCTGTGTCCAGGATGGACTGCAGCACCTCACCGACCTCGTCGTCGAACATGGCCGAGGAGATCACCCACCGGATCAGGTGCTGGACCAGCGTCTTGGGCACCCCCGGGTTCACCGAGTAGTGCGACATGTGGTCCCCCACCCCGTAGGTGCACCAGCCGAGCGCGAGCTCGGACAGATCGCCCGTGCCCAGCACGATGCCGCCGCGGGCCCCGGCCAGGCGGAACAGATAGTCGGTCCTGAGGCCTGCCTGCACGTTCTCGAAGGTGACGTCGTACACCAGATCGCCGTGAGCGTACGGGTGGTCCAGGTCCTCGAGCAGCTGTCGTGCCGCCGGGGTGATGTCGATCTCCGCGAAGCTCACCCCGAGTGACCGGCTCAACGCGGTGGCGTTGGCCTTGGTGTGCTCCGAGGTGGCGAAGCCGGGGAGGGTGTAGGCCAGGATGTCGCTGCGAGGCCGACCGAGCCGGTCCATCGCGTGGGCGGCCACGATCAGCGCGTGCGTCGAGTCGAGCCCTCCGGAGACCCCGATCACCACCGCCGGGTCGCCGATCGCGGAGAGCCGCTGCTCCAGGCCGGCGACCTGGATGCTGCAGGCCTCGAAGCAGTCGAGCGCCAGCTGGTCCGCGTCGTTCGGCACGAACGGGAACCGGCTCACCTCGCGGCGCAGTCCGATGTCGCGCCGCGGCGGCTCCACAGTGAAGGCAGTCGTCCGGAACCGGGCGGCGAGCTCGTGGTGCGCGGCGCGGTTGTCGTCGAAGGAGCCGTTGCGCAGCCGGTTCTGCCGGATCCGGTCCAGGTCGATGTCGGCTACCGCGCGCCGTGGGCCGCTCGGGAAGCGCTCGGACTCGGCCAGAAGCTCGCCGAGCTCGTGGATCATCGTCTGCCCGTCCCACGACAGGTCGGTGGTCGACTCGCCCAGCCCGGCAGCCGCGTAGGCGTAGGCGCACGTCAGCCGCGAGCTCGCATCGGCGCACAGGCCCTGCCGCTCGCGGGCCTTGCCGATGTTGACGGGGCTCCCGGACAGGTTGGCCACGAGGCTCGCGCCGGCCAGCGTCGCCGGCGCGCTGGGGGAGATCGGCACCCAGAGGTCCTCGCACACCTCGACGTGGAGCACCAGGCCGGGGACGTCGGTCGCGGCGAAGAGCAGGTCCGGCCCGAACGGCACCCGCTGTCCGGCCACGTCGATGCTGTGCCCGTGCCGGTCGGCGCCCGAGGCGAAGTGGCGCTTCTCGTAGAACTCCCGGTAGTTCGGCAGGTACGACTTGGGCGCCACGCCGAGCACCGCCCCCCGGTGCACGACCACGGCGCAGTTGTACAGGCGGTTGCCCTGGCGCAGGGGAGCCCCCACCACGAGCACGGGGAGCAGGTCCGCGCTGGCCTGCACCACCGTGCTCAGACCCTCGTGAACGGCGTGCAACAGGGCGTCCTGCAGCAGCAGGTCCTCGATCGCGTACCCGCTCAGGGCCAGCTCGGGAAACACCGCCACGGCGACGCCGTCCTGCGCGCACTGCTGTGCCTGCTCCACGACCCGGTCGGCGTTCGTGGCCGGGTCGGCGACGGCGACCTGCAGGGTGCAGGTGGCCACTCGGGCGAAGCCCTGGTCGTAGGCACTGAAGAACTCCACCCTCGCAGTCTGTCAGGCAGCCGGGAGCCGATGCGGCAGGATGAGGTCATGGACCGTCAGCAGGAGTACGTGCTGCGCACGATCGAGGAACGCGACATCCGCTTCGTGAGGTTGTGGTTCACCGACATCCTCGGTGCCCTCAAGTCGGTGGCGGTGGCGCCGGCTGAGCTGGAGCAGGCCTTCAGCGAGGGCATCGGCTTCGACGGCAGCGCGATCGAGGGGTTCACCCGCGTCTACGAGGCCGACATGGTCGTCCAGCCCGACGCCAGCACGTTCCAGGTGCTGCCGTGGCGGGGCGACAACCCCGGCACGGCACGCATGTTCGCCGATATCAGGATGCCGGACGGCTCGCCTGCGATGACCGACTCGCGCTACGTGCTCCGGCGCACGCTCGACAAGGCATCGGAGGAAGGGTTCACCTTCTACACCCACCCCGAGATCGAGTTCTACCTCTTCAAAGAGCCGTACGAACCCGGCAGCGCCCCGGTCCCGGTGGACAACGCCGGATACTTCGACCACGTGGCCCGGGGCGACGGCCACGACTTCCGCCGAGCTGCCATCAGCATGCTCGAGCAGATGGGCATCTCGGTGGAGTTCAGCCATCACGAGGGTGGCCCGGGACAGAACGAGATCGACCTGCGATATGCCGACGCGCTGTCGATGGCGGACAACATCATGACCTTCCGCACCGTCGTCCGCGAGGTCGCACTGCAGCACGGTGCCCTGGCCAGCTTCATGCCCAAGCCGCTCGCGGGTCAGCCGGGCTCGGGGATGCATACCCACATGTCGCTCTTCGAGGGGGACAACAACGCCTTCTACGAACCCACGGCCGACTACGAGCTGTCCTCGACCGGTCGCCGGTTCACCGCCGGAGTGCTCGCCCACGCCCGCGAGATCAGCGCGGTGAGCAACCAGTGGGTCAACTCCTACAAGCGGATCTGGGGCGGCGGGGAGGCACCGGCGTACGTGTGCTGGGGGCACAACAACCGCAGCGCACTGGTGCGCGTGCCGATGTACTCGATCGGCAAGGGACACAGCCGCCGGGTCGAGATCCGCTCCATCGATGCGGCGTGCAACCCCTACCTGACGTACGCCGTGGTGCTCGCGGCCGGGCTCAAAGGCATCCGGGAGGAGTACGAGCTGCCCGACGAGGCCGAGGACGACGTCTGGAGCCTGACGGACGGGGAACGCCGCGCGATGGGCATCGACCCGCTGCCCCAGTCGCTCGGGGAGGCCGTGGCCCTCATGGAGAACAGCGAGCTGCTGCCCGAGGTGCTCGGCGAGCAGGTGTTCGACTTCTTCCTGCGCAACAAATGGCAGGAGTGGTCGGACTACCGACAGCAGGTCACCTCCTTCGAGCTGGATCGATACCTGGTGCGGCTGTGAGCGCACCTCCCGGTGACGTCTCGCCGGCAGACCTGGCCCGGGCCGGGTTCACCCGCACCTCCCGGTCGGCTCGGGTCATCGCGGACGTGGTCGCCCTGCTCGGTCAGCGGTCCGCAGAGCTGGACGTCCCGGCTCTGGTGGGCGACCTGGGCGCCGTGGCCGACCCCGACGCGGCGGCGCTGGCCGTCGTGCGCTTGGTGGAGAAGAGCCGGGACGCCGCGACGCTGATGCTCCACCCCGGCCCGCAGCGTGACCGGGTCCTGCGGGTGCTCGGCGCGAGCACAGCGTTGTCGGACCACCTGGTCAAGCACCCTGAGCACCTCGACGACGCCGCGGATCCGAACCGAGCCCGGCCGGAGGCCGTGGTGGAGTCGGTGCGTGGGCTGAGTGGGCGAGAGGGAGCGGAGGCGCTCCGGGTGGCCTACCGCCAGCAGGTGGTGCGGATCGCCGCGACCGACCTGTCGGCGCAGGATCCGCTGCAGATCATGCCCGAGGTGGCGTCGGCCCTGGCCGACCTGGCCGGGGCGGCCGTGGAGGCGGCACTGTGGTTGGCGCGTGCGGAGGTCGAGGACCAGGAGCAGGCGCGGGTGACGGTCGTCGGCATGGGCAAGTGCGGCGGACGCGAGCTGAACTACATCTCCGATGTCGACGTCATCTTCCTGGCTGCTCCGGTCGACGGCGCGGACGAGGAGGAGGCGATGCGGGTGGCGGGGCGGATCGCCAGCACGCTGATGCGCATCTGCGGTGAGGCCACCGCGGAGGGCTCCCTCTGGCCGGTCGACGCAGCGCTGCGGCCGGAGGGCAAGAACGGGCCGCTGGTGCGAAGCATGGTCTCGCACCGCGAGTACTACGAGCGCTGGGCGCAGAGCTGGGAGTTCCAGGCCCTGCTCAAGGCGAGGGTCATCGCCGGTGACGCCGAGCTGGGGCAGGAGTGGCTGGACGTGGTCCAGCCCCTGGTCTGGGACGCCGGCAGCCGCGAGGGGTTCGTCGACGACGTGCGGGCGATGCGACGCCGCGTGGAGGAGAGCGTGCCTGCCGCCCGCTCCGACCGGCAGCTCAAGCTGGGGGCCGGGGGACTGCGCGACATCGAGTTCAGTGTCCAGCTGCTGCAGATGGTGCACGGCCGAGCGGACTCCAGCGTGCGGTCCGGGACGACGCTGGAGGCGCTGGCGGCCTTGCGGGACGGGGCCTACGTGGGGCGCGAGGACGCCGCCGCGCTGGACCAGGCCTATCGCCTGTTGCGTTCGCTGGAGCACCGGATCCAGCTGCACAAGCTGCGTCGAAACCACATGATGCCCGACAGTCAGGACGAGCTGCGCCGCCTGGGACGCTCGCTCGGAGAGCACTCCGACGCCGAGGGCGCGATCGTTCAGCGCTGGCGGGCTCAGCAGCGGGAGGTGCGCCGGCTGCACGAGCGCCTGTTCTACCGGCCGCTGCTGGCCGCGGTGGCCCGCCTGAGCAGCGACAGTCTGCGGCTGTCCCCGGAGGCGGCTCGCGACCGCCTGTCGGCGTTGGGCTTCCGCGACCCACCGGGGGCGCTGCGGCACCTGGAGTCGTTGACCGAGGGCGTCAGCCGGCGGGCCACCATCCAGCGCACCCTGCTGCCCGTGATGCTGAGCTGGTTCGCCGACGGTGCCGACCCGGATGCCGGGTTGCTCGCGTTCCGCCAGATCAGCGACGCGCTCGGGACGACGCACTGGTACCTGGCCATGCTGCGCGACGAGGGTAGCGCCGCCCAGCGTCTGGCGACGATCCTGTCCAGCAGCCGCTATGCGGTGGACCTTCTGCTCCGCTCGCCGGAGTCGGTCGCCCTGCTGGGCAACCCGGCCGACCTCGCACCGCCGGGGCGGGAGGCCCTCGACGGCCGCTTCAGCGCCGCCGAGCAGCGCCAGGAGCACGCCGGCGATGCCTACCACGCCATTCGTGCCGTCCGGGCCAAGGAGCTGGTACGACTTGTGCTGGCCGACCTGGTCGGAGACCTGTCGCCGACTCGGACGCGGGAGGCACTGACCGACCTGACCGACGCCTACCTGTCCGCAGCGCTGAACGTGGCCCGGCGCGACGGTGGCGACGCCGTCGAGATGATCGTGGTCGGGATGGGACGCCTGGGCGGACGAGAGCTGGGCTACGCCAGCGATGCGGACGTCATGTACTGCTACCGGGCGCGAGAGGGCGACCCGGAGGACGAGCAGGAGCGTCAGGCGGGCCAGATCGCCGCCCAGATCGTCGCCGACATGCGCAAGGGCCTGTCCGGGCACGGCCCGGACCCGACACTGGAGCTCGACGCCGACCTGCGCCCCGAGGGGCGCTCGGGTCCGCTGGTCCGCAGCATCGAGTCCTACCGCGCCTACTACGAGCGCTGGTCGGCGGGTTGGGAGGCGCAGGCGCTGCTGCGTGCCCGGGTGGTCGCCGGGGAGGAGTCACTGGCCGCCGACTTCACGAGGATGGTGGACCCGTTGCGCTGGCCTGCCGCCGGCCTGGACGAGCAGGGGATGCGTGCGATCCGCAAGCTGAAGGCTCGCATGGAGGCCGAGCGCCTGCCCAAGGGTGCCGACCCGCGCACCCATTTCAAGCTGGGGCTGGGCGGCCTGACCGATGTCGAGTGGGTGGCTCAGACGATGCAGCTCCAGCATGCGCACCGCGTGCCCGGTCTGCGCACCACCAGCACGGTGGAGGCGCTGCAGCAGGCAGTCTCGGCCGAGCTGCTCAGCCCCGCCGACGAACGCTCGCTCGCCGCGGCCTGGACGCTCGGATCGCGGCTGCGAGATGCCGGAGTGCTCTGGCGGGGCCGTCCGGTGGAGTCGGTCCCCAGCGACCACCGGGATGCGGAGGGGATCTCCAGGATTCTCGGGCGGCCGCGGGGGTCGGGAGCCGGCTTGGCGCAGAAATGGCGGCAGACGGCGCGCCAGTGCCGGTCGGTGGTCGAGCGCCTCTTCTACGGCGAGGGCCAGCCGATCCGGGCGTCGCCGCGCCGACCGGGACCGCGTCGTTCCTAGACTGGCGCCCGTGAACCTGCCTCCCGCGACGCCCGGCACCGGCCCCCTGGGGCTCTGGCTGTGCCGGGGCCGAGCGCGCGAGGTGAACGACTGGGCCGCCAAGAGCGTCGTGCCGCTGCTCGTGGCGCGTCGCGGCGCGCACACCGCGGTGGTGCCCCGAGGGTCCTCCGCGGTGGGCGCGCCCTACGACGACGCGGCCACCCTCTGTGCGGCGCGGCCGGCGCCGGCCAAGGTCGCCCCCGCCATCGGCTTCTGGGTGATCGAGGACCGCGCGGTGATCACCGTCCAGGCCCGAACGTGGCGACGCCGGATCCGCTGGGTCGTCTGGGACCCCGAACAAGGGGTCATCCGGCCGCCGGGCGTCGACATCGCCACTCCGCAGCAGGTGCTCGCCGCGGCGGGAGGCGGGAGCCGCTCCGAGCTGGTCGAGATGCTCGGTGAGCGTCACCACACGCCCCCGCGGCTGCTCAGCGCCGTGGTGACCGTGCTGGGTCTGCCGGGGGCGGACGTGCTGCTCGACCCGGCCGTGGCCGATACCTGGCCGCGGAGCACGCGCCACGAACCCGACGACCGGCAGGTCGAGTTCTTCGAGGACGCGGTCAAGCACGCCGTGGCGCTGCGTCGCGAGCTGGGTCTGCGCGGGTGAGCCTCACTCTGATGCCCGCCGTGGACGTGGCGGGCGGCCGCGCCACCCAGGGTCCGCCCGGTGCGCTGGATGACCCCCACGCGGTCGCGGCGGGCTGGGTGAAGGGTGGGGCGAGCTGGATGCACCTCGTCGACCTGGACCGTGCCTTCCGCCGTGGTGACAATCATGCGCTCATCCGCAGGCTCGTCACCGCTTCCACGGTGCCGGTCCAGCTCTCGGGCGGGATCGACGACGCCGAGACGGCCTCCTCGGCGCTGGCGACCCCGGCCTCCCGGGTGAACCTGGCCAGCACGGCCGTCACTGACCTTGTCCTGGTCGAGTCCCTGGTGGCCGCCCATGGACCGCGGGTGGTCGTGGGCCTCGACGTGCAGGGCGATCAGGTGGTGGCCCGGGGCAGCGGCGTCGCCCTGGGAGCGCTCGAGGAGGTCGTCTCGCGGGTGGCCTCCACCGGGGCGCGCGAGTTTCTCGTCGCCGATGCCCGGCGGGACGGCACCCGAGCCGGGGTGGACGTCGGCGTGCTGACCCGCGCGGTCGAGCGGCTACGGCGGCACGTGCCCCAAGCCCGGGTGGTGCTCTCCGGTGGGGTGTCCTCGTTGGCGGATCTGCGGGCCTTGACGCCTCTGGAGGAGCAGGGGGTGTGGGCGGTGGTGCTCGGATCGGCCTTGCACCACGGACGGTTCACGCTGGCCGACGCGCTGCGGACGGTCCAGGGCGATGTCTGAGCGGTTCGCCTCGCACGACCCGGGACGGGGTGACACGGCCGGCACGCCCTGGCGGGGTCGCACCCTGCCCGCCGGTATGCCGGACCAGGACGCGGGCGGCGCCGACCCCGCACTCATAGCCGCGGTGGCGCGGCCGCAGGAGGAGGCCGAGCTGGTCGCGGCCGTGGCCCGCGCCCGACTGCTGGTGCCGATCGTCGCCATGCCCGGGGCCCAAGCCTCCAGCGACATGGCCGCGGTGACCCTGACCGCGCCCGACGGGCAGCGGGCGCTTCCGATGTTCAGCAGTGTGTCCGCTATGGGCGACTGGGACGGGAGGGCTCGTCCTGTGCCCGTGTCGGCGCAGCGGGCGGCGGTGGCGGCCGTGCAGGAGGGCTGCGCGCTGCTGGTGCTGGATCCGGGTTCACCGCGGTCGGTCACCCTGCGGGGTTCGATGATGTGGGCGCTCGCGCAGGCTCGGCAGTGGCGACCTGCCTACCAGGAGCCACTGGTGCGGGCTGCGGTGGAGTCGGCCGTCACCGGAGAGCCGAACGTTGCTGCGGCGTGCGCCAGGCCCGGTGAGCACGGCGCCCTGTTGGTCGAGCTCGCCGTGACAGCCGGGCTCGATCGAGACGAGGTGGACGAGCTCGTGCGGCGCGTGGGGGAGCGAGTGGCCAGCGACGAGGACGTGCGGGCGCGCATCGACTCGATGCGCTTTCGCCTGAGGACTGCCTGACCGTGACCCCCAGCGTCGAGTTCGTCTTCCAGCCGCGAACTCGACGCTGGAGGTGGTGCTAGCTGGCTGGGGGTGGGCAGAGCAGGGGTGGGTCAGGAGGTGGCCTCCACCCGGGCGATGTCATCCTCACCGCCGGGGTTGGCCGCGCCCACCTCGGCCCGCACCATCGCCTCGATCCGGGCGCCCGTGTCCTCGTCCACACTCTTCCAGTAGCCGAAGGCACGCTCGAGCACCTCACCGGTCACCCCGCCCAACAGGTGTCCGGCGACCGTCTCGACGAAGGCGGCGCGCTGGGCGTCGTCCCAGACCTCGCGAACCATCGCTCCCGGTTGGCTGAAGTCGTCGTCGTCGGAGCGCAGGGTATAGGCCTGCCGCACCATGGCGCCGTCGGACTCCCAGGACTCGTCGACCTCACCGGTGAGGTCGGAGAAGCCCCGGCCCTGGCTGTTGGGCGCGTACACGGCCGCGTCGCCGGAGTGGTGGTAGGCCATCGGACCGTCGAAGGTGTACGTGTTCTGCTCGGACACGTTCTTGGCCTGGTTGACGGGCAGCTGCTGATAGTTCGGCCCGATCCGATACCGGTGTGTGTCGGAGTAGGCGAACGCCCGGCCGAGCAGCATCTTGTCGGGTGAGAAGCCGATGCCGGGCACGAGCGCGGAGGGCTCGAAGGCGGCCTGCTCGATCTCGGCGAAGAAGTTCTCGACGTTGCGGTTCAGCGTCATCGTGCCGACCTGGACCAGCGGGTAGTCCGAGTGCGGCCACACCTTCGTGAGGTCGAAGGGGTTGATGCGGTAGGCCCTCGCGTCCTCGTACGGCATCACCTGCACGTACAGCGTCCAGCTCGGGTACTCCCCGTCGGCGATCGCGTTGTACAGGTCGCGCCGGTGGAAGTCCGCGTCCTCCCCGGCGATGCGCGTGGCCTCCTCGCCGGTCAGCCCGTGGACTCCCTGGTCGGAGTGGAAGTGGTACTTCACCCAGTGCTTCTCGCCGGCCTCGTTGACCCACATGAAGGTGTGCGAGCCGTAGCCGTTCATCTCCCGCCACGAGCGCGGGATGCCGCGTTCACCCATGAGGTAGGTCACCTGGTGCGCCGACTCCGGGTTGAGGCTCCAGAAGTCCCACTGCATGTGGTTGTCCCGCAGCCCGTTGGCCCCGCGGCGCTTCTGCGACCGGATGAAGTGGGGGAACTTCATCGTGTCCCGGATGAAGAAGACGGGCGTGTTGTTGCCCACCAGATCGTAGTTGCCCTCGGAGGTGTAGAACTTCAGCGCGAAGCCGCGAGGGTCGCGCCAGGTGTCCGGTGAGCCCTGCTCCCCGGCCACGGTGCTGAACCGGGCGAGCATCTCGGTCTCGACCCCCGGCTGGAAGAGGGCGGCCTTGGTGTAGGCCGACACGTCGTGCGTGGTGCGGAACACCCCGAAGGCCCCGCCCCCCTTGGCGTGCACGTTGCGCTCCGGCACGCGCTCCCGGTTGAAGTGTGCCATCTGGTTCAGGAAGTGGGTGTCGTGCAGCAGGATGGGCCCGTCGGCGCCGACCGTCAGGCTGTTGCGGTCGCTGGTGGCCGGCGCACCGGTGTCCGTGGTGGACCCGGTGGCGGACTCGGTGGACTGGATCGGCTCGATGCTCGGCGACCCCTGGGTGCGCGGTGAAGTGCTCATGCACCCAGGGGATCATGTCCGGCACGCGTTCTCCACCTCGCCTCTGTCGAGGTGGAGCGCCGACGAGGCTGGGCATGAGCTCGAGGCTGTTATGCTCGGGTACGACTCATCGTCGGTGAGATGTCCTGTGCACCGTACACACGTACGTCAGTGCGGTTCATCGCGCCGGACGATGGTGAAGAGAGGCCTCGGCTTCCACCCGCGACGACCGCCAACCAGGTCGCCGGGTCCAGGGTCCCTGGTCCAGCCCTCCCCACGGAGGGCGCGTCACCCCGGTGGCGGGACCGGCGCTCAGGCCTCTCGTGCACCCGGTCACGAGAGGCCTTTCTCGTGCCGGGCGGAGGGCATCGACACAACGAAGGAGCGTCAACATCAGCGAACCTCGCATCAACGACCGCATCCGGGTCCCGGAAGTGCGACTCGTGGGCCCCAATGGTGAACAGGTCGGGATCGTGCGTGTCGAGGACGCGCTGCGGCTGGCCGCCGAGGCCGACTTGGACCTCGTCGAGGTGGCCCCCATGGCGCGGCCGCCCGTGGCCAAGCTCATGGACTACGGCAAGTACAAGTACGAGGCCGCCATGAAGGCGCGCGAGTCGCGCAAGAACCAGGTCAACACGGTGATCAAGGAGATCAAGCTCCGTCCGAAGATCGACGCGCACGACTACGGCACCAAGAAGGGCCACGTGGTCCGCTTCCTCAACGGCGGCGACAAGGTGAAGGTGACCATCATGTTCCGGGGTCGGGAGCAGTCGCGCCCCGAGCTGGGTTTCCGGCTGCTGCAGCGCCTGGCCGAGGACGTCAGCGACCTGGGCTTCGTGGAGAGCGCACCGAAGCAGGACGGCCGCAACATGGTCATGGTGCTGGGGCCCTCCAAGAAGAAGGCCGCGGTCCGTCAGGAGAAGAAGCGCGAGAGTGCCGGCCGGGGTTCCGGAGCCGCCGCCGACGAGCAGCAGGCCTCGGCGAGCTGATACAGCCCTACCCCTACGCCGGCTTGGCAGCCGGGCGCCCACGACGAAGCGCGACCCGGTCGCGCGATCGATGAAGGAGAACGACACATGCCGAAGATGAAGACGCACAGTGGCGCGAAGAAGCGCCTCAGGGTCACTGGCTCGGGCAAGGTCATGCGCCAGCGGGCGCGCCACGTCCACAAGTTCCAGGAGCGCTCCTCGGCCGCCGCCCGGCGGCTGGCCAACGACGTCCCGGTAGCCCCGGCGGACGTGAAGAAGGCGAAGAAGCTGCTCGGTCGCTGAGCGAGGCGACCGCGAACCCGTACCTCGAGCATCACTGACATACAAGGAGTACTCACGTGGCACGCGTGAAGCGGGCGATCAACGCCCACAAGAAGCGCCGAGTCGTCCTCGACCGCGCCAGCGGATACCGCGGGCAGCGGTCGCGGCTGTACCGCAAGGCCAAGGAGCAGGTCACCCACTCCCTGGTCTACAGCTACCGGGACCGCCGCAAGCGCAAGGGCGACTTCCGCCGGCTGTGGATCCAGCGGATCAACGCCGGGGCTCGCGCTCACGGTCTGACCTACAACCGCTTCATCCAGGGGCTGAAGGCCGCCGAGGTCGAGGTCGACCGCCGGATGCTGGCCGATCTCGCCGTCAACGACCCCACTGCCTTCGCCGCCCTCGTCGAGCTGGCGCGCACCCATCTGGGTACCGCGGCTCAGTCCAAGGCCGCGACTGACGCCGCCTGAGCGGTCCCGGGCGAGCGGGTCCGTCCGTCCCCGGCCAGCGCAGTGAGCGGTGAGCACATGCGCGTCGCCCTGCTGACGAACCCCCGTAGCGAGCGGGTGCGCGGTGTCGCCTCGCTGCGCCGCCGGGCCGTACGAGCCCGACGAGGCCGCTTCGTCGTCGAGGGACCGCACGCCGTGCGGGAGCTGATGTCGTACGCGGGCTCCGAGGTCCTCGAGGCCTACCTCACCGCGGACGCGTGGGCAGCGCACCCGGACCTGGCGCGGCTCGGTCACGAGCACGGTGTGCCGCTGTACGAGTGCACCGACCAGGTGCTCGAGGTGATGGGCGAGGCGGCGCACCCACAAGGCGTGCTGGCGGTGGCCCGTCCGGTCGATGTCACCGCCCAGTCGGCAGTAGGCGCGATCGGCGACGGGTTCGTGGTGGTGCTGAGCCACGTACGGGACCCTGGCAACGCCGGAACCGTGATTCGCGCAGCGGACGCGTTCGGTGCTGCCGCCGTGCTCATCTCCAGTGAGAGCGTCGACGTGTACAACCCCAAGGTGGTCAGGTCCACCGCCGGCTCGCTGTTCCACCTCCCGGTCAGTGTGGGCACTGAGGTGCAGGAGATCATCGACCTGCTGCGCGAGGCCGGCGTCGCTCTCTGGGCCGCCGACGGCAGCGGCCCGACGTCCCTGCCGCAGGCCGATCTCTCCGGGCCGCATGCTTGGCTGCTCGGGAACGAGGCGTGGGGACTGCCCGAGGATGTCCAGGCTGCCTGCGATGAGGCTGTGTCGGTCCCGATCGTCGGCCATGCGGAGTCGCTGAACCTGGCTATGGCGGCCACCGTCTGCCTGCATGCTTCCTCGATGGCTCGCGGCGCGGGCTGACTGTCCGCGGCGGTCCACACGACCTTCCTCGCCGCGCCGGAGGGGACGCCCGGGGTGAGACGTCGAGGCGGCAGCGGGACCCTGCCTAGACTGTCGCGCGTGTCCGTCCCCCCTGCCCGCGATGACCACGCCCCCGGGATCAGCCTGGAGCCGGCGACGATCGAGGCTCACCTGAGCGAGGCCGTGGCGGCCATTGCCGCGGCAGCGTCGCTGGAGGAGCTGAAGCAGGTGCGCCTGGAGCACGTGGCCGACCGCTCACCGCTGGCCGGGGCCAACCGCCTGATCGGCTCGCTGGCCCCGTCGGAGAAGGCCGCAGCCGGCAAGCTCGTCGGGCAGGCGCGGGCCCAGGTGGGCTCCGCCCTGGCCGCGCGTACCGCCGAGCTGGAGGCCGCGCGGGACGAGCGCATCCTGATCGAAGAGGCCATCGACCTCACTGCAGTGCCCGGTGCTCGTCCTCTCGGCCGCAGGCACCCGCTGACCCTGATGTGCGAGCGGATGGCCGACGTCATGGTGGCGATGGGATGGGAGATCGCCGAGGGGCCGCAGATCGAGGCCGAGTGGTTCAACTTCGACGCCCTGAACTTCGACGCCGACCATCCGGCGCGGGCGATGCAGGACACCTTCTTCGTCGACCCCGCGGACGCCGGACTCGTCCTGCGCACCCACACCTCCCCGGTGCAGGCGCGCTGCCTGCTCGAGCGGGGTGCGCCGCTGTATGTGGCCGCACCCGGCAAGACCTTCCGCACCGATGAGCTCGACGCCACGCATACCCCGGTCTTCCACCAGATGGAGGGCCTCGCGGTGGACCGCGGGCTGACGATGGCGCATCTGCGAGGAACGCTGGACCGCCTCGCTGGATCCCTGTTCGGCGACGGGATCGTCACTCGGTTGCGGCCCTCGTTCTTCCCGTTCACCGAGCCCAGCGCCGAGATGGACGTGCGCTGTTTCATCTGTGACGGCAGCGACCCGGCGTGCCGCACCTGCAAGGGGACCGGGTGGATCGAGTGGGGAGGTTGCGGGATGGTCAACCAGAACGTCCTGCGGGCGACCGGTGTCGACCCCGAGGAGTACCAGGGCTTCGCCTTCGGGATGGGCGTGGAGCGCTCGCTCATGATCCGCCACGGTGTGGCCGACATGCGCGAGATGATCGAGGGCGACGTCCGCTTCGCGGCGCAGTTCGGGATGGAGATCTGATGCTGGTGCCGCTGGACTGGCTGGCCGAGTACGTCGACCTGCCGCCGGGGACGACGGGTCAGCAGGTGGCCGCCGACCTGGTCACTGTGGGTCTGGAGGAGGAGGGGCTGCACGGTGGTGACCTTGCGGGCCCGCTGGTCGCCGGACGCGTCCTGGAGGTCGTCGCGGAGCCGCAGAAGAACGGCAAGGTCGTCAGCTGGTGCCAGGTCGATGTGGGCCAGCACGGCCAGCGGGTCAGCGACGGCACCCCTCAGGGCATCGTCTGCGGGGCGCCCAACGTGGCCGTGGGGCAGATGGTCGCGGTGATCCTGCCCGGCGGTGTGCTGCCCGGGGGCATGCAGGTCGAGGCCCGCAAGACCTACGGCCACCTGAGCGCCGGCATGATCTGCTCGGCCAGCGAGCTGGGGCTGAGCCAGGACAGCGACGGAATCCTCGTGCTGGAGGACTACCTCGACGACACCGGCGTGAGGCCCGAGCCCGGGGACGACCTGATCGGCCGGCTGGGTCTGGACGCCGAGACCGTCGAGATCAACGTCACGCCGGACCGTGGCTACTGCTTCTCGATGCGCGGCGTCGCCCGGGAGTACTCCCACGCCACGGCAGCGTCCTTCACCGACCCGGTCGCCGCGGCCGTGCAGCCCCCGGTCGCGGGAACGGGCGAGGGGTTCGGAGTGCGGATCGAGGACGAGGCCCCGCTCGCGGACGTCCCCGGCTGCGACCGCTACGTGGCGCGGGTGGTCCGTGACCTGGACCTGCACGCTCCCACTCCGGTCTGGATGCAGCGCCGCTTGACCGCCGCCGGCATGCGCCCGATCTCGCTCGTCGTCGACGTCACCAACTACATCATGCTGGCCACCGGTCAGCCGCTGCACGCCTTCGACCGCTCGACGCTGACCGAGCCGATCGTCGTGCGCCGGGCGCGGGCGGGGGAGTCGCTGACGACGTTGGACGGAGTCAGCCGGGTGCTGGACCCGGAGGACCTGCTCATCGCGGACTCAGCCGGGCCGCTTGCGCTGGCCGGGGTGATGGGGGGAGAGATGAGCGAGGTCGGCCCCGCTACCAGCGCCGTCCTGCTCGAGTCGGCCCACTTCGACCCACGCACCGTGGGACGCACGGCGCGGCGTCATCGCCTGCCCAGTGAGGCGTCCAAGCGCTTCGAACGAGGAGTGGACCCCGATATCGCCGGTGCCGCCGCGCAGCTGGCGGCGGATCTGCTGGTGCGTCTCGGTGGCGGGAGGCTCGAGGACGGATCAACGGACCTGGACCAGCGCGCGCCCGGCCCGGTGATCGGGCTGGACCCCACCCTGCCGGCTCGCTACGTGGGCGTGGACTACTCACAGGCCCGTGTGGTCGAGATCCTGACCGAGATCGGCTGCAGGGTGCAGGCATCTCGGGCCGGCTCTGCTGAGGGCGCGCAGAGCCCCGAGCCCAGGCTGGACGTGACGCCCCCGTCCTGGCGCCCCGACCTGACCGACTCCACCACGCTCGTGGAGGAGGTCGCCCGGATCGACGGCTACGACAAGATCGGGTCCGTCGTACCGGCGGCCCCGGGCGGTCGCGGGCTCAGCCACCCGCAGCGAGTGCGCCGTGCGGTGGCCACCGCGCTGGCCGGGCAGGGCCTGGCCGAGGTCCTGACCTACCCGTTCCTGGGCGCCGAACGGTTCACCGCGCTGGGGCTGGAGGCGAGCGACCCGCGAGCTCGCGCTGTGAGGCTGGCCAACCCCCTGTCCGACGAGGCGCCGCTGATGCGCACGGAGATCGTGCAGACCCTCGTCGAGGCGCTGCGGCGCAACGTGGCCCGAGGCGCGCGGGACGTCGGCGTGTTCGAGGTGGACACCGTGGCGCGCGAGCGGGGCCACGCGACCGCGCCGACGCCGGGTACGGGCTCGCGACCGGACGAGGCCACCTTGGAGCAGATCTACGCCGCGGTGCCCCACCAGTCCTGGCACGTGGCCATCGTGGCCGGTGGAGCCATCGAGCGGCGGGGGTGGTGGGGCCACGGACGTGCCGTCCATGCGAGCGACGCCGTGGCCTGGGCTCGCTCGGTGGCCGAGGCAGCCGGGGTGGGCGGGGTGACCGCGGTCGCCGATGAGCACCTGCCCTGGCACCCCGGCCGTTGCGTCCGGCTGGAGGCGGAGGGACGGGCGGCGCCGGACACGACGGCCCCGCGGCTGGTCCTGGGGTGGGCCGGTGAGCTGCATCCCAAGGTGGTCGCCCGGCTGGGGCTGCCCGAGCGTACGGTCGCCGCCGAGATCGACCTCGACGTGGTCGCGGCGCTCAGCACGGACCGGGTGCAGGCCCGAGCGCTGTCGGTACACCCGGCGGCCACCTCGGATGTGGCCCTCAGCCTGCCCCGCGCGGTGCCCAACGCGGCCGTGGAGGCCTCCCTGCGCCAGGGGGCCGGTGCCCTGCTGGAGAGCATCGCCCTGTTCGACGTGTACCAAGGAGAGCAGGTCGCGGCGACGGAGAAGTCACTCGCCTTTCGGCTGGTCTTCCGCGCGCCGGACCGCACGCTGCGCACCGACGAGGTGAACCGGGCCCGGGACGCCGCTGTCCGCCAGGCGCGCGAGGACCATGGCGCGCAGCAACGTTGAACGCCCACGACGAGTGAGGAGCACACGATGACCGCACGCCCGGAACGGGTAGCCATGGTGACGGGAGCATCGCGGGGTATCGGCGCGGTGTGCGCCGAGGCCCTAGCCGAGCACGGGTACGCCGTAGCCGTGCTGGCTCGGCGTCGAGAGTCATTGGAGCAGTCTGCCGAGACGGTGCGCAGCCACGGAGCCCAGGCGCTGGCCATCGGCTGCGACGTCACGCAGGAGGCGGCGGTCGACGCAGCGGTCGCCGAGGTCATGCAGCAGTGGGGTCACATCGACGTCCTGGTGAACAGCGCAGGCCTGATCGAGACCGAGGTGCCGATCTGGGAGGCCGACGCCGACGAGTGGTGGCAGGTGGTCGAGACGAACGTGCGCGGGCCGTTCCTGACCACGCGTGCGGTGACCCGGGCCATGCTGGGCACCGGAGTGCGCGTCATCAACCTGAACTCCGGGACGGGCACCAAGGACAGCCCGCTGATGACTGCCTACTCGGCCTCGAAGTCGGCGCTGGGCCGCATCACCGGTGGCACCGCCGCGGCGGGGGCCGAGCACGGGGTGCTGGCCTTCGACCTCGCGCCGGGGGTGGTGCGGACCGAGATGACCGAGTCGATGGAGGCCC
>NZ_DATFMA010000071.1:0-69409 GCF_035267225.1 Ornithinimicrobium sp. | reverse complement strand
GACCTCGACCCGGGCGACGACTGCTCCTTCGCCACCGTGCGAGAGGTCGCGGGCGTCGTCAAAGGGGTGCTCGGGGAGCTCGGGGCCACGGGGTGGCCGAAGACCACGGGCGGCTCGGGGTTGCACGTCTACGTCCGCATCCAGCCGGACCACGGCTTCACCGACGTGCGCCGGGCGGCGCTGGCCTTCGCGCGCGAGGTCGAGCGGCGCAGCCCAGGTCAGGCGACGACCACGTGGTGGCGCAAGGACCGGGACCCTCGCGCCGTGTTCGTCGACTTCAACCAGAACGCCAGGGACCACACCATCGCCTGCGCCTACTCGGTGCGCGGGACCCCCGACGCACGCGTGTCCGCGCCGCTGGCGTGGGAGGAGGTGGCGGACTGCGAGCCCGGCGCGTTCACCGTGGCCTCGATGCCCGAGCGGTTCACCCGCCTCGGTGACCTGCATGCGGACATCGATCAGCACCCGTTCGACATCGCCGAGCTTCTGCGCTGGGCCGAGCGCGATGAGGCCGACGGGCTCGACACCCCGCAGGAGTGAGCTCAGGGGCTGGCGGTGAACAGCGCGTGTGCTCGGGTGTCCGACAGGCTCGCCACCTGGTCGGTGACCGCACGCACCACGGCGACATCGTCGCCGCGCCGGTGCGCGTCCTCGTGGGCGTCACGGTGGATCGGGTCCATCCGCTCAGGTCGGCTCGCGAAGAGGTCGAACAGCCCGGTGACGATCTCGCGCTGGCGCTGCATGACTCCGCGACGCTCGTCGCTGAGCATCACGAAGTGCGCGGCGGTTCCCTTCAGCACGCTGGCCTGGGCGCGCACCTCATCCGGCACGACGAGCGTTGCGGCATACCGCGTGAGCGGCCCGGGCCCGTAGCGCTGCCGGGTCGCGGACTCCACCGTGTGCACGAAGTGTCCGATGAGCCGGCTGGTCATGTCCTTCAACGCGGCCAGCGAGCCGCGGCTCCCATCGTGATCCTGCGGGATCCAGCTCGAGCTGAGGAGTCTGCCCAGGGCCTCGGCGAGCACGCCCTCCTCCAGATCCGGGGCGTACCAGCGCTGTGCCACCCCGACGATCGAGGCTGACTCCACCGGTGAGCGAAGTGCCCGCAGATCGATGCGGCGCGAGGTCACGCCGTCCTCGACGTCGTGCACGCTGTAGGCGACGTCGTCCGACCAGTCCATGACCTGGGCCTCCAGACACCGGCGCTGGCCCGGGTGCCCTCCGGCCTCTCCGCCACGGATCCACCGGTAGACCGGTGCGTCGTCGGGGTAGTAGCCGAACTTCGGAGACTCCGGGCCCTCATGCCGTAGCCAGGGGTACTTGACG
The DNA here is from genome assembly GCF_035267225.1 of Ornithinimicrobium sp. Classification (GTDB taxonomy): domain Bacteria; phylum Actinomycetota; class Actinomycetes; order Actinomycetales; family Dermatophilaceae; genus Ornithinicoccus. Next base: position 68,083 of record NZ_DATFMA010000071.1, on the reverse strand, counting down.
ACCGCGTCCAACGTGGCCCTGGTCAGGTTCAACCCGGCCGAACGTCCGTCTGGGTGCGTCCGCTTGGCCTCGAGCCGGGTGAGCACTCGCAGGGTCTGCGCGTTGCCTTCGAAGCCGCCCGCGCCGGCGGCCAGCTCGTTCAGCACGGACTCGCCGTGGTGGCCGAAGGGCGGATGGCCGAGGTCGTGGGCGAGGCAGGCCGTGTCGACGACATCGGCCGCGCAGCCCAGGGCCTGGCCGAACTCACGACCGATCTGGGCTACCTCCAGGGAGTGGGTGAGGCGGTTGCGCACGAAGTCGTCGGACCCCGGCTGCACCACCTGCGTGGTCAAGGCCAGGCGACGCAGCCCGGCCGAGTGCAGGACGCGCGCCCGGTCTCGGGCGAAGTCGTCCCGGTCGGCCCGCTTGATGGCCGGGTCCTCCGGCACCCAGCGCTCGCGGTCCGCGGGCTCGTACCCGGGTGGCACCGTCCCCCTCACGCTGGTCTCGCCCGCCGTGGCCCTCGCCCCCGCAGCGGGAGTTGCAGCCGCCTGAGGCCGCGAGCCAGCACCGGCCCGAGCGGGCGGGTCGGTGACTCGACGTACCCGCCGCGAGCCAGGCCGGCCTGGCGCTCGAAAACACAACGTGAGGCGCGGTCGCCGGTGCGCAACCACGACCACCCCATCGAGGCGAGGTACAGGGGCAGGAAGGGCAAGCCCAGGCAGCGCATCCACTGCTGGGCGTGATGTTCCTCGTGGCGGAGCAGATCAGGGTGTCGGCTCAACAGGGAAGAGAACGTGGACGACGTGATGACGACGTCGCCCACGGTGAACGCAGCGCCGGTCGGGAAACTCCACCGGTACCTCTCCGCCAGGAGCAGACCGCCGGGGCCCTGGGTCAGTCTCGCTCCGCCCAGGCCAGCAAGGCCCAGCCCCAGGACCGTCGAGAGGTTGAGGGCGTTGGCAATCTGGCGCCGTCGGACCGATGGGCCGGCGCCGAGGGGCTCACCGTCCTCAGCCACGTGCGAACCGGGCCGCCGAGCGGGCCCGGGCCTTGTCGGCCTCGACCTGGCGATCCTTGGGGGCGCCGCGAGCGACCATGGAGTCCAGCAGCTGCTGCGTCGCCTCGGCGATGGTGGCCACCGCCTGGTTGTAGGCCGGCTGGTTGGCGCGAGAAGGAGCGGCGCTTCCCCCGATCTTGCGTACGTACTGCAGTGCGGCCGCCTGCACCTCCTCCGGCGTCGCCGGGGGGTCGAAGTGATGCAGCTGACGGATGTTGCGGCACATCCTCCTATTCTGCCCTGCCGCTCCGGGCCGCCGACCGGCCGCGACAGCCGACTACGATGAGCGCGTGTCCGCGTCCGTCACCGTCAGCGTCACCCGACACATCGAGCCCTCGCAGGCTGACCGCATGGTCGCCTGGATCAACGCCGGGGCCTCGCTCGCCGAGCGTTTCGAGGGCTTTCTCGGCACGGGCTGGGTGCGCCCCTCGCAGCAGTCCCGAGAGTGGCACATGCTCTACCGCTTCGACAGCCAGCAGGCTCTCGAGCGATGGGAGGCCTCCGAGCAACGCCGATGGTGGCTGCAGTCCGCGCAGGGAATCGTCGGGGAGAGCATCGAGGAGCGTCGCACCGGCATCGAGGGATGGTTCGACCAGCCGGTCAGCAGCGACGTCGCCGACCTGCGGCCAGCGCCCGCGGCGCCACCGCGATGGAAACAGGGAACCGTCATCTGGATGGCGTTCTTCCCGCTGAACCTGCTGGCCACGTGGGTGCTGTCGATGCTGCTGCCCGAGGCCACCCCCCTGCCGCTCCGCGTCTTCGTCGGCACCGTGCTGCTGACCCCGGTCATGGTCTACGTCGCACTGCCGACGTTGACCTCCTGGATGAGCTGGTGGTTGCACGGCGAACCGCCGCCGTGGAGACGCGGCACACGGGCCTGACCGGCCCACCGCCCGTCGTGAGAAGAGGAGCCGCATGTCTGCACCGATGATCTCCGTCCCCGAGCTGGCGGAGGCGATGGCGGGACCGCAGCCGACGCGGCCCACCATGGTGGACGTGCGGTGGCAGCTCGGTCGCGGTTTCGCCGCCAACCACGCCGACTACGTCGACGGACACCTTCCCGAGGCGGGCTTCCTGGATCTGGACAGCGGTCTGGCAGGACGACCCGGCCCCCGGGGGCGCGGCGGCAGGCATCCGATGCCCTCGATCACGGCGGCCACCGACGCCTTCCGGGCCGCCGGGGTCAGCGACTCGCGTCCCGTGGTGTTCTACGACGAGTCCACCTCGCTGGCCGCCGCCCGCGCGTGGTGGGTGCTGCGCTACTTCGGCCACGAGGATGTGCGGGTGCTGGACGGCGGCTTCGCGCGATGGGTGGCCGACGGCCAGCCCTGGACCACCGGAGGCTACCTGCCACCGCGCGGCGACGTCACGCTGCGCTCGCCCGCGCTCCATCTCGTGCAGGCCGAAGAGATCGCGACCGGCGTCCTCGCCGGGCCGCTGCTGGATGCCCGCGCCCCCGAGCGCTACCGAGGAGAGGTCGAGCCGATCGACCCGGTAGCCGGGCACATCCCGGGAGCGCTGAACGTTCCGACGCTGGCCCTGCTGCATACCGACGGCCGGCTTCGCCCCGACCGCCTCCGCGCCGCAGTGGAAGATCTGGGCGTGGACCCGGCGAGCGCTCCCACGCTGTACTGCGGGTCCGGCGTGCAGGCGGCCCACCTGGCCCTGACGTGGGAGGCCACCTTCCCGGCTTCGCCCGAGCCCGCCCTGTACATCGGGTCGTGGAGTGACTGGATCAGCGACAGCGAGCGTGCGGTCGCCCAGGGTGACGAGGGGGCGCTCAGGTCGAGGTGATCGCTCCGCGCCACAGGCTCTCGCCGCTGTGGGCGGGGTTGCCGTCGTAGTGCTCGACGGAGACGTCAACCGTGCCGAAGGTGTTGGTCGACAGGCCCTCCGGCAGCTCGAACTCCTCACCGCTGCGGCTCAGCGCCCCTACGGTGACCATGCCCGAAGCGTCTCCGTTGAGCAGCCACACCTGCAGGTAGCCGTCCTGCACCTCGGGCAGGCTGCTCGTGTCGACGCGCAGCAGGCGTCGCCCGTCACGTTCGACGACCTCGGCGCTCGCAGGCTCGACCGAGCTCTCCAGCGCGTCCAGGTCCGCCGTGGCCACGACGGGCCCCGTGGGCTCGTCCGCGCTGCCCAGCGACACGGCCATCCACATCGCGCCGGCACCGACCGCGGCCGCTCCGAGCAGCTTCCACCCCAGGGAGCGGCCGGCCTGACGCCCCACCTCCCGGTGCCGCCGCCGGGACTCCCACGCCGATCCTGCCGGGGCCGGAGTGCCGTCCACCTCGGCCTGGATGGCCTCCCACACGTGCGCGGGAGGGTGCGCCGACACCGGGCCACCGAGGGCCAACAGCTCGGTGACCTGCTCGAAGGACCCGACCTCCGTGCGGCACTGCGCGCAGGCATCCACGTGTTCTCGTTGGACCTCGCTCGCCTCGCCGGTGGCGACCAGGGCGAGATCGTCCACGTCAAGATGCGTGCTCATGCTCACCCTCCAATCGCGATCTCATCCGGCGCAGCGTGCGCGAGATGTAGCTCTTCACCGTGCCCAGCGGGAGCGAGAGCTCCTCGGCGATCTGGGCGTGGGTCATGTCCTCGAAGAACGCAAGCACCATGATCCGTCGCTGCGGATCCCCGATGCGCTCGAGCTCCTCCCATAACACCAGCAGCTGGTCCACTCGTTCCGCTGTGAGTCCATTCGTCGCAGGACGCTCCCCCAGATTGGCCCGTAGCACGTCGGGATCCGACGGTACCTCGTGCGTGCGGTGCCTTCTCCCGAAGTGGTCGGCGATCCGATGCCGGGTAATCCCCACGAGCCAGGCACCGAGGGGGGCCTCCTCGGGTCGGTACCGGTGACGGGACTGCCAGGCGGAGACGAAGACCTGCTGGGTGACGTCGTCGGCATCGCTGCGTCCGACGGCCTTGCTGGCCAGCCCGTAGACCAAGCCACCCCAGCGCTCGTAGACCTCGGACAGCGCGGCGGCCTCTCCGGAAGCGAAGGACGCGCCGAGCTGCGCGTCCGCTGCGTCGTCGACCTCGACGCGGCCGCTCCGGTTGGTCATCAACCCACCGTAGCGACTTCCTTGCCTTACCTGTCATCGCTGCGCCCGATCAGGGCGAGCCGACCGGTGTCGCCACCACGACCACGTTGTCGCGGTAGCTCTGCTGCGAGGTACGCCAGGGCCCGCCACAGGTGATCAGCGTCAGCCGTTCCGGGCCGTCTCGGTCGAAGATCGTGTCGGTGGGCAGAACATTCTTGGAGACGGTCTTCCGACCGACGACCTCATAGGTCGCTGTCCTCCCATCGTTGAGCTCGACCTCGACGAGGGCGCCCCGCTCGACCTCACGCAGAGCCGCCATGGCTCCCCATCCCTCGTCCGTGTCGACGTGCCCCGCGAGCACCACCGAGCCCCTCCCCGCTCCCGGAGCAGCACCGTACCGGTACCACCCGACCCGGTCGCCGTCGTCGGGGATGCGCATCAGGCCGTCGCGACGCACGCCGGTCGGCGTCAAGGGCGCGTCGAGGTCCACCGAGGGAACGCGCAGCGCCGTGGGAGTGCTACGAGTCTGGCGAGACGACGACACCTCGGCAGAGCGGCGGGCGATGTCCGGAGCGGTGAGGGCCGGCCCGGCCTTCTTCGCCTCCTCGGTGCCGGCGGGCGTCACCGCTTGCAGGGCGACCTGTTCCGCATCGGGACGCTGGCTGCCCACGTCGATCGTCCCCACGTCGGTGGGCTGACCGGCCCAGGCGATTCCGACTCCGGCCAGCAACATGGAGGCCAACGACGAGACGAGCACAGCCAGCCATCCCCTCTGCTGCATCGCCGCCCCCTTGTTGTTGCGGTGCGGGCACCGATTCCGGCCTCGAAAGGGGAGTAGGCCGGAATCGGTGCCTCGTCGTGCGCGGCGGTGCCGACCAGGTCGGCTGCCCGGCGCCGCCGCTGTCATGGTTCCCTCGCTCAGGCCGAGGGGGTGGCGGTGCTCAGCTTGCGCCCGGCCACCAGGGCGCCGGCGACACCGGCGGCTCCCAGGACCCACAGCCAAGCCGAGGCGCTGTCGTCGACCAGACCACCTTCGCCCGAGGGCACGCCCTCCGGGTCGCCGTGCAACCCGTCGATCGTCTGCACCGCGAGATCGAGGTTGCCGTCCTCGGCGGAGCCCCACGCGTAGACGATGGTGTTGGTTCCCTCGCCCAGGTCGAGGTCCGCCGGACCGATCACCACGTCCTCGGTGCCGGCGAGCGTCACGTCGGCGCTGACCGTGCCGGCGTCGAGGTTGAGGACCTCCTCGTTGGGGTTGGTCAGGCCCTCGATGACCGGGCTACCTCCGGCGCGCACGTCGACCGCCGGGGCGGCGGCGGTGTGACGCACCGTCAGGCGAGCCTGACCGGCGTCGAGCTGCGAGGTGTCGTTCACGAACGCGTTGAGGGCCGGGTTGCCGTCGGCGTCCAGGTTCGCCGTCAGCGTGAGGTTCTCACCACCGGGCACGGCCAGGCCCTCGGCCGAGATGGCAGGGTCCTCGGAGTCCGGGTCGGCACCGGCCGGGTAGACCTCGATGTCGTACTCACCCGCAGCCAGGGTGAGCGGGTCGGTGAGGGTGCCGGGCTCGAAGTCGGGCAGGGTCTCCTCGCCGTTGACGTACACGTCGACGGTCAAGCCGGGCACAGCGTGCAGGACGGAGACCTGGCTCTCCTCCTGAGCCATGGCGGGAGCGGCGGTAGCAACGAGGGCGAGGCTGGCGGCCGCCCCCCAAGCGATGGAACGCATGTCTTTCTCCTCTGGGTTCAGGGGAACCGTGGTGACTCCCTCTGACCCCACTTCCGCCCGTAACGCGTATCTGGATGCACCCCTGCGGGATTTTCTTGCTAGCCCCCCGAGATGGAGAGCTCGGCGGCCTGGACGCTTGCTCGCTGGCTGGCGTTGAGCTCGCGGGACTCCAGCCAGAACTCCGGCAGGGTGACCTTCCGGGCGGAGCCCGCGCGTCCTCGCTGTCCTTCGGCGTCGCCGGGCCAGGGCTGGTCGAGGTCGAGGCTGTCCAGGTGGGCGTCCAAGTCGGCCAGCGAGTCGACCAGCGCCAGGCGCTGGCGCAGCGTGCCGCCGACCGAGAAGCCCTTGAGGTACCAGGAGATGTGCTTGCGGATGTCACGGCAGGCGCGGCCCTCGTCGGCGTAGAAGTCCGCGAGGTAGGCAGCGTGCCGCCGTAAGGTGTCGGCCACCTCGCGCAGAGTCGGCTCGACCCGCTCCGGCGAGCCCGCGAAGGCCGCGGCGAGGTCGGTGAACAACCACGGGCGGCCCAGGCAGCCTCGCCCGACGACCACGCCGTCGCAACCGGTCTGGCGCATCATCGCGACGGCGTCCTCCGCCGACCAGATGTCGCCGTTGCCGAGGACCGGGATCGTGGTGACCGCATTCTTCAGGGCCGTGATGGCCGACCAGTCCGCCTGCCCGCTGTAGGCCTGGGCAGCCGTGCGCGCATGCAGCGCGACCGCGGCCGCCCCCTCCTGCTCGGCGATGCGGCCGGCGTCGAGGTAGGTGGTGTGGTCGGCGTCGATCCCCACGCGCATCTTGACGGTCACCGGCACGGCGGCCGGGCTCGCTTCACGTACGGCTGCGCGGACGATGGCCCGGAAGAGGTCGACCTTCCAGGGCAGGGCCGCGCCACCGCCTTTGCGGGTGACTTTGGTGACGGGGCAGCCGAAGTTGAGGTCGATGTGGTCGGCTCGGTCCTCGAGCACGAGCATCCTCGCCGCGGCCGCCACGGTGGCGGGGTCGACCCCGTAGAGCTGCACCGAGCGCGGGCTCTCGTCGGCGTCGTGCTCGATCAGCCGCATCGAGATCGGCGTGCGCTCCACCAGGGCGCGCGAGGTGATCATCTCGCTGACGTAGAGACAGCCAGCTGCAGAACTGTCGCTGCGGCCCTGACCTGACCCGCCCCACTGTCGGCAGAGCCTGCGGAACGCGCGGTTGGTGATACCTGCCATCGGCGCCAGGACGACGGGTGTCTCGAGGCGGTGGGGCCCGATCGACAACGGGCGGGCCACCGCAGATGCGGACGCAAGGGTCTGGCTCACCCGGCACAGTCTCGCAACCGCCCGGCCTCCCCGCGAAACCGCAGCCCGGCCGGCACCTCGGCTGGACCGACGCGGGTTCAGACGACGAGCACCCGGGTCCCCCACTGCATCCGACCACCGGCCCAGAGCAGGTTGGTCGCAGCCGTGGACAGCCGGCAGCACCCGTGCGAAGCCGGGTACGGGGGGATGCTGCGCGAACCGTGCAGGGCGCGCCCGCGGTCGAAGTACGCGGGTCGGTACAGCGCCCCGAGCTGCCCTTTCTGCCAGCCGCGACCGTACGTGCTGTGCACGCGGAAGTCGCCCCGGTAGGTGTGCGCGTAGTACGTCCGGCCGTACCACTGGTAGGGCTTGCCGTTGCCGGTCGAGGTGTTGAACACCCGGTAGGTCCGCCCGCGACGAACCTCGAGCACGAGCTGTCGGCGCAGGTGCACCTCGAAGCGGCTGCCAGACCCGCCGACCGGCCGCAGGGTGGTGTCGTAGGCCAAGGCGGCACGGGTGTTCGGGCCGACGATCGCGTCGCGGACCAGGCCGTGGCGCTTCTGCAACGCCCACACGGCTTGCTGGGTGAGGTGGCCGAAGACGCCGTCGGCCCTTCCACACCAGTAGCCGCGGGCCGCGAGGCTCCGCTGGAGGGAGGCGACCCCCGAACCGCGGCTGCCGCGACGCAGGTTGTGGGTGGCGGCGGCGGGCTCGGCAGCCAGCACGGTCGCCACGCCGGCGCCGACCCCACCGAGCAGGACGGCGCGGCGCGTGGTCTCAAGGTTCGTCACGGTCACCGGAGATCTCCTCTGTCGCAGCACAAGTGTGCACTGCCTAGGAGCCGCGCGGGGCACGCATGATACGCATACCGGTCACGATCGCGTCACGATGCGGCCGGGAGCGGGACCGTCTCAGTCCGGGATGAGCCGCTTGCCCATTCCCGTCGCACCGTCGGTGGCGTACCCCCATTGCTCGTAGCGCCGCACCAGCGCGGAGGCACCGTCGCGGATCTGCACGTTGAGCTTGGGGCACCCGCGCTCGATGAGCAGCCGCTCGACCTCATCGAGCATCGCCCGGCCCAGCCCGCGACCCTGATGGGTCGGCGAGACCGCGAAGTAGTAGAGCCAGCCACGGTGACCGTCGAAACCGCTCATCGCCGATGCGACCACCTCGCCGTCCTCGATGCCCACGAGGAAGAGCTCGGGCTGCACGCTCATCTTGCGCTCGATGTCCCGATGGGGGTCGTTCCACGGGCGGGTGATGCCCACCTCGTGCCAGAGGGCGACGACGACGTCGGTGTCGGCCCGTTCGAAGGGACGGATCCGCATGGTGCTCAGCAGCCGAGCAGCTGCCCGGCGAGGTAGCTCTCCACCCGGTCGAGCGAGACACGCTCCTGCCCCATCGAGTCGCGCTCCCGGACGGTCACAGCCTGGTCGTCCAGGGTGTCGAAGTCCACCGTGACGCAGAAGGGGGTGCCGATCTCGTCCTGGCGGCGGTACCGGCGACCGATCGCGCCTGCGTCGTCGAAGTCGACCATCCAGTGCTGGCGCAGTCGGGCCGCCAGGTCCCTGGCCAACGGCGACAGCTCGGCGTTGCGCGACAACGGGAGCACGGCCACCTTCATCGGAGCCAGACGCGGGTCCAGACGCAGGACCACGCGCTTGTCCACCCCGCCCTTGGCGTTCGGTGCCTCGTCCTCGGTGTAGGCATCGACGAGGAAGGTCATCAGCGATCGGGACAGGCCGGCCGCCGGCTCGATGACGTAGGGGACATACCGCTGACCCGAGGCCTGGTCGTAGTACGACAGGTCGGTGCCCGAGTGCTCGCTGTGGGTACGCAGGTCGAAGTCGGTGCGGTTGGCGATGCCCTCCAGCTCTCCCCACTCACTGCCCGCGAAGTTGAAGCGGTACTCGATGTCGACCGTCCGGTCCGAGTAGTGGGACAGCTTCTCGCGCGGGTGCTCGTAGTGGCGCAGGTTCTCCGGGTCGATCCCGAGGTCGATGTACCACTGCGTCCGCTGGGCGATCCAGTACTCGTGCCACTCGGGCGCGGCTTGCGGCTCGACCAAGAACTCCATCTCCATCTGCTCGAACTCCCGGGTGCGGAAGATGAAGTTGCCGGGCGTGATCTCGTTGCGGAAGCTCTTGCCGACCTGGGCGATGCCGAACGGCGGCTTCTTCCTGGTCGCTGTCATCACGTTGCCGACGTTGATGAAGATTCCCTGGGCGGTCTCCGGACGCAGGTAGTGCAGCCCCGACTCGTCCTCCAGGACCCCCAGATGGGTCTTGAGCATCATGTTGAACTCCCGCGGCGCGGTCCAGGCACCCCTGGTGCCGCAGTGCGGGCAGCTCAGGTCCTCCAGGGCCACCGAGTCGGGATCGACCGGCCGGCCCTTCTTCGCCGCTCGCTGCGCCGCCGCCTCCTGCATGTGGTCGAGGCGGAAGCGGCGATGACAGCTCAGGCACTCGGTGAGCGGGTCGGAGAACTCGCCGACGTGGCCCGAGGCCACCCACGTCTGACGCGGCAGGATGACCGAGGAGTCGAGACCCACCACGTCGTCGCGGGTCTGCACCATCGCCCGCCACCACTGACGCTTGATGTTGTCCTTGAGCGCCACCCCCAGCGGTCCGTAGTCCCAGGACGACCGCGTTCCGCCGTAGATCTCCCCGCCGGGAAACACGAAGCCCCTGCGTTTGCAGAGGCTGACGACGCTGTCCACGGTGGAGGGGGCTGCCATGCGCGTCATCCTAAAGCGCGGCGCGCACTAGGCTGCCATCGTGCCTGCCGCCTCCTCCCCCCCGCCCGACCCGACCGGTCCGGGCGCCTCCGCCGACGGAGTGCGTGGACGCATCGAACGGGCCAGCACCCCGTGGCTGGTGCGGCTTGCCTCCCTCCCGGCCCTGCTGCCGTTCGTCGTCGTCGGCGTCCTGATGCTCACGGGAGCCTTCGTGGGGGGAGTCGTCGGGGGGATGCTGCTGCTGGTGCCCATCGCCTTTCTCGGCTGGCTGCTGTACCTCACCTGGCCGCACCTACGCCGCCCGGAGCGCGCGATGCGTGCATCCGTGTTGTTGCTGGTCGTCGCCATCGCGGTGACGTCCGTCGTGCCTCGTGGTTAGAACGGTTTTGACAATCATTCTCATGAACGCCACAGTGGCGTCATGTTCGGACGTCGCCGCTCACTGACCGCTGTCGCCCTCTGCTCCGTGCTCGGGGTGACCGCCTGCGGCTCGTCCTCGGAGTCGAGCAGCGAAAGCGACTCGCCCACCGTGCTCGCCGCCTTCTACCCGTTGGAGTTCGTGGCCTCCCGGGTGACCGGCGACCCGGCGTCGGTGGAGGTCCTCACCTCGCCGGGAGTGGATCCCCACGACCTCGAGCTCTCCCCCCGGGCCGTCGGCGAGGTGAAGAACGCCGACCTCGTGATCTACTCGAGCGGTCTGCAGCAGGCGGTCGACGCAGCCGTCGAGGAACAGGCGGGCGACCACTCCCTCGATGTCAACGGCGCGGCCGACCTCGTGCCTGTCGAGGCGGAGGGGGCCGATGAGGGGGACGCGCAGGAGTCGGCTCACGAGGGCGAGGGGGCGCACGAGCATGAAGGCGAGGACGACGAGCACTCCGAGGAGGAGGGCCACGCCCACGAGGACGAGGGCGGGCTCGACCCGCACTTCTGGTTGGACCCGACGCGCATGGTGGCCGTGACCGAGGCCGTGGAGGAGCGCATCGCCAAGGTCGACCCGGACAACGCCGAGACCTACGCCGCTCACGCCGAGAAGCTCACCGGCGAGCTCGAGGCCCTCCAGGCCGAGTACGACGAGGGGCTGGCGCGGTGTCGCCACGAAGACATGGTCACGACCCACGAGGCGTTCGGCTACATCGCGCGCGCGCACGACCTGCACCTCATCAGCATCTCGGGGATCTCGCCGGAGTCCGAACCCGGCCCGGCCCGCCTCGCCGAGGTCGCACGCACCGTGGAGAGGACCCAGGTGCCGGTCATCTATACCGAGGTCCTTCTCAGCCGCGACATCGCGGACACCGTGGCCGAGGAGACCGGGACGCAGGTGCGGCTGCTCGACCCGCTGGAGGGACTGACCGAGGAGTCCCCGGGGTCGGACTACCTCAGCGTGATGCGCAGTAACCTGGAGACGTTGCGCGCGGGTCAGGAGTGTTCATGAGCGAGCCGGACGCAGTGCTCGGGCTCGACCGGGCCTCCTTCGGGTACGCAGGGCGGGCGGTGGTCGGCGAGGTCTCTCTCACGATCCGCCCCGGCGAGGTGGTGGCGTTGCTGGGCCCGAACGGGTCCGGGAAGTCCACCCTCGTGCGAGGGCTGCTGGGACTCAACGACCATCTGGGAGGAAGGCTCAGCCTCGGTGACCCTGCCCTCACCACGGCCTCGCCGTCGGACCGGCGCTTCATCGGCTACGTGCCCCAGCGGCACACCCTCTCCACCTCGGTGCGAGCCACCGCGCGGGAGGTCGTCGCGACCGGACGGCTCGCTCATCGACCCTGGTGGCGCCGGGCGACGACACATGACGACAGCCTGGTCCGCGACGCCCTGGAGACCGTGGGACTGGGCGACCGAGCCGAGGCGGAGGTCTCCGAGCTCTCCGGGGGACAGCAACGACGGGTGCTCATCGCCCGGGCGCTGGCCGGTGAGCCGTCCATGCTCGTGCTGGACGAACCGATGGCCGGGGTCGACCGCGGCTCCCAGGAGGTCCTCACCCGCCTGCTGCACCGTCTGGTCGACCGTGGCGCAACGATGCTCGTGGTCACGCACGACCTGTCGATGCTGTCCGAGGTCATCACCCGGATCGTCGCGCTGGAGGCCGGCGAGGTGGTCTTCGACGGCAGCCCCGGGGCCTACCGCGACCGCTTGCTCGACCAGCCGCTCGGCACCGTCGCCCAGCCCGCTCACGAACAGCCGCCCGCGGGCACCTCGTGGTGGGTCGGCCCGGTCGACCCGCGCGAGGAGAGCACGCATGCCTGAGATCCTCAGCCTCGACTTCATGCGCTATGCCCTCGTGGCGGCAGCGCTCGTCGGCGTCGCCGCCCCTCTGGTCGGCATCTTCCTGGTGCAGCGGCGGCTGTCGCTCATCGGCGACGGGATGGGGCACGTGGCTCTGGCGGGCGTTGCGGTCGGCGTGCTCACCGACGCCGCTCCGATCGCCACCGCGCTCGTGGCCGCGATGCTGGCCGGAGTGTGCATCGAGCTGACTCGGATGCGGGGTCGCACCAGCGGGGACATCGCGCTCGCGATCATGTTCTACGGGGGTATCGCCGCCGGTGTCGTGATCATCAACAAGGTCGAGGGCTCGCAGACCTCCACGCTCACCGGGTACCTCTTCGGGGCGATCACGACAACCTCCCGGGGGGACCTCACGGTCTTCGCGGCGCTCTCCGTGGTGCTCGTCGTGCTGACCACCGTGCTCCGCCAGAGGTTCTTCGCCGTGGCCGGCGACGAGGAGTACGCCCGAGCCAGCGGCATGCCCGTCCTGGCCCTCAACCTCCTGCTCGCCGCGTTGACCGCCCTGACCGTCGTCGTCTCCATGCGCGTGGTCGGGCTGTTGCTCATCAGCGCGCTGATGATCGTGCCCAACGCCGCGGCACAGCAGGTCGCCCGCAGCTTCCGCACCGCGACGTGGTGGGCGGTGGCGTTCGGGCTCCTGTCGGCCGTCGGAGGGGTGGTGCTTTCTTACCACGCGGACACCTCCTCGGGCGGCACGATCGTCCTGTGCGCCATCGGCCTCTTCGCGGTGGTCGCCCTGGGCCGAGCAGCGGTCCGTCCGTGGCTGGCCCGCCGGCATCCGGTCGCCGAGCAGCACATCCATGAGCACGGCCCGGACTGCGGACACCCGGCCGTCCCGCATGGGGACCACGTCGACTATGTGCACGACGGGCACCGCCACGCTGCCCACGGCGGTCACTACGACGAGCACACCGACCTCACCCATCAGGACCGCACCTCCCCGCCGTCGCACACCGACCAACCCGACTCGGAGGTCACGCGATGAGCACCCAGAGCCGCAGGCCCACCCGGCAGCAGTTGGCGGTCACCACCGAGCTGCAAGCCACGGCCGACTTCACCTCTGCACAGGAGCTGCACGCGCGTCTGCGCGCCGGTGGCAGCGCGGTGGGGTTGGCCACCGTCTACCGCACCCTGACCAGCCTGGCCGCGGACGGTGAGGTGGACGTGCTGCGCACCGGCGACGGAGAGGCGGTCTACCGGGCCTGCAGCAGCGGGCACCACCATCACCTCGTGTGCCGTGACTGCGGACGCACCGTGGAGATCGCCGGACCGGCGGTGGAGAAGTGGACCGAGCGGGTGGCTCGCGAGCACGGCTTCACCGACGTGGCCCACACGCTGGAGATCTTCGGCTCCTGCGACGCGCACTAGCCCTGGCGCGCGTCGCCGCACGTGACGGCCCCGGCGGTCGCCCTCTTCGCCGTCTCGCTGGCCGGTGAGTGACGTCGTCGGGCCGTCTCACGCCCCGTCGCCCGGCCCCGTTCCATCGTTGCGGTCTCGGGCGCCCCCGTACCGGCGGTCCCGCTCGGCGTACAGCTGCACGGCGCGCCAGAGGTCACGACGGTCGAAGTCGGGCCACAGCGTGTCCAGGAAGACCATCTCGGCGTAGGCGCTCTGCCAGAGCAGGAAGTTCGAGGTGCGCTGTTCTCCCGACGAGCGCACGAAGAGGTCGACGTCCGGCACCTCGGGCCGGTAGAGATGCCGGGCGACGCTCCGCTCCTCGATTCGCGCCGGGCTGATCCGGCCCGCGGCCACGTCAGCACCGATCTCGCGCACGGCATCGACGATCTCCGCCCTCCCCCCGTAGTTGACGCAGAAGTTCAGCGTGATGACACGGTTGTCCGCCGTGCGCCGCTGGGCGTCCTCGAGCTCGGTGATGACCGAGCGCCAGAGGCGGGGCCGACGGCCGGACCAGACCACCCGCACGCCCCAGGAGTCCATCTCGTCGCGCCGGCGACGGATCACGTCTCGGTTGAACCCCATCAGAAAACGCACCTCCTCCGGGGAGCGCTTCCAGTTCTCGGTGGAGAAGGCGTAGGCCGAGACGCACGACACGCCGATCTCGATCGCCCCCGCGATGACGTCCAGCAACGAGGACTCGCCCGCCTTGTGTCCTTCCACCCGCGTCAGTCCCTGCGCGTTCGCCCAGCGGCCGTTGCCGTCCATCACGATGGCCACGTGGCGCGGCACGAGATGGGGTGGGATCTGCGGTGGCCTCGCGCCGCTGGGGTGGCGGAACGGGGGCCGCGGCGCACGTCGGTCCCCCGCCATGGCGGCGATCATGCCAGAGCGGGGGGTGTCGCCGCCGAGACGTAGCGCAACGCCCGGACCCCGCGCTCGAGGTGCCAGTGCAGATAGGCCGCCACCAGCCCGCTCGCCTCGGCACGGTGCCGGGCATCGCTGGCCTCGACCGCCGTCCAGTCCCCGGTCTGCAGGGCCGCCAGCAGGGCGAAGGTCTGGGGTGCCGGAGCGGCCGAGCCCGGTGGTCGGCACGCCGGACAGACCGCGCCCCCCAGCCCCACGTTGAAGCCTCGGTGAGGACCGGGGGCACCGCAGCGGGCGCAGTCGCCAAAGCTCGCTTCCCACCCGGCGACGGCCATCGTCCGCAGCAGGTAGCTGTCCAGGACCAGCCGGGAGTCGTGCTCGGCTGCCGCGAGCGCAGCCAGTCCGCCCGCCAGGAGCACGAACTGTTGCACGGCCACCTCTTGCTCGGCGACCAGGTGGTCGCACATCTCCAGCATCGCGTGTGAGGCGGTCCACGCCTCGTAGTCGTGGCTGATCATCTCTCCGTACGGCGCCAACCCCTCGGCCTGGGTCACGGTGTCCAGGTTCCGCCCCTCGTAGCACTGCACGTCCACGACCATGCCGGGCTCGAGCCGCGCTCCGAACTTGGACCGGGTACGCCGCACCCCCTTCGCCACTGCACGCACCTTGCCGCGGCCGCGGGTGAGCATCGTGACGATCCGGTCGGCCTCACCCAGCTTGTGCGTGCGCAGCACGATCGCGGCGTCCCGGTACAGCGGCATGACCCTAGTCTCGCTCACGCTGCGGCGAGACCATCGAAAGCAGCCATGGCCCGCCTGCCGGGCCAGGCGCGTGCATTCGTCGAACACCTGTTCTATAGTTGAGCCATGTCGGTCGCGTGGCAAGGCAGTCTTCTCGATCAGACGGATGACGTCGGCCTGCGCGCCCTGTCCGACGCCGTCAGCCGGACCGTCATGGGCGACGGGGCATGGGTGGACCTGCGACCCGGCTGGGTGACGGGCTCCGACGAGCTCTTCGACCGGCTTCGCCTCGGGGGCGGGGCCCGGGTGGAATGGCAAGGCGAGCGGCGGCGCATGTACGACCGGGTCCTCGACACGCCCCGGCTGCTGCGCTACTACGGCGAGGGGGAAAGGCTTCCCGACCCCGCCCTCGACCAGGCCCGGGAGGAGCTCAGTGCCCACTACCACTCCGAGCTGGGTGAGCCCTTTCGCACCGTGGGGATGTGCCTGTACCGCGACGGGCGGGACAGCGTCGCCTGGCACGGCGACCGGTTCGGTCGGTCCGCCGACGAGGACACCATGGTTGCCATCGTCTCCATCGGCGCTCCACGGGCCCTCATGCTCCGCCCTCGTGGCGGCGGCACCTCGATGCGCTTCGTCCTCGGCCACGGCGACCTGCTCGTCATGGGTGGGTCGTGCCAACGCACCTGGGACCACTGCGTCCCCAAGACCACAGCCCCCGTGGGGCCACGCATCAGCATCCAGTTCCGCACGAGGGGCGTGCGTTGAGGCGCTAGCCGAGCTCCGCGTCGAGCAGGGCGCGGACCTCGGAGGCGGCACGACAGGCCAGCGCACGCTCGGCGAGGCGGGACAGCTCGGTCTGGCTGCGGTGGCGTAGCCCGGCCTTGACCCGGGGAACCGCGAGAGGAGTGGCACTGAGCTCGCGCACCCCGAGCCCGACCAGCAGGGCGCCTGCCGCCGGGTCGCTGGCTGCCGCCCCGCACACCCCCACCCGCACACCGTCAGGGACATCGCGGCAGACGGTGTGCACCAGACGTAACACCGCTGGGTCCAGGGGGTCGAAGAGGTGCTCGACGCCGGCGTTGCCCCGCTCGGCGGCCAGGGTGTACTGGGTGAGGTCGTTCGTGCCGATGCTCACGAAGTCCAGATCCGTGGCCAGGAGGCGCGCCCGCAGAGCTGCAGCAGGCACCTCGACCATGACTCCGACCTCGAGGCCGTCCGGCCGGGAGCCGCACTCGTCCCGGGCGGCGTCGTCCAGGCGTTCCAGTGCCCAGTGCACCTCCGCGAGGGTGGTGACCATGGGGAACATCAGACGCACCGGGTGCGTCCGTGCCACCCGGCACACCGCACGCAGCTGGTCGTGCAGGAGGGACGGCTCGGTGGAGAACGAGCGCAGACCCCGGACACCGAGGAAAGGGTTCTGCTCCTGCCGCCGGCCGAGAAACGGCAACGGCTTGTCCGCCCCCACGTCCCAGGTCCGCACCGTCATCGGTCGGCCTTGGAGCGCCTCGGCCAGTGTGGTCAGCGCGCGCGTCTGCTCGTGCACCGTCGGGGCGCTCGTCCACCCGTCGAAGAGCAGCTCCGTGCGCACCAGCCCTGCGCCCTGTGCCCCCAGCTCGACGGCTCGGGTCGCATCGTCGGCGGTGGCCACGTTGGCCTCCACCGCGACGGGAGTTCCGTCGGCCGTCTGGCCTGGGTCGTGGGCCGCCGCGCGGTCGCGACGCTGCTGCTCGGCTCGCTGGGTGACCAGCTCCTCGATGTTGTCGAGGACCGTCGGGTCAGGCTCCACCCACAGCCGTCGGCGACGAGCGTCGAAGGCGACGACCGTACCCGTGGGCAGCCGAGCCGCCTCGGGCCAGCCGGGGAGGATCGGGATACCGCGCGACTGCGCCACCAGCACTCCGTGCCCGGTGCTGCCTCCGCGGGTGGTCACGATCCCGCTCACCCGTTCCGGATCCACCGTGACCGCGGTGGCAGGATCGAGGTCCGGGGTCAGCAGGATGTGCGCCACCCCCTCGGGAACATCGGACGGGGCTGACCCGGCGCCGACCGCCGTCAGGGCGACGAGCGTGCCCACCACCCGGTCGGTGACGCTGCGCACGTCTGCGGCGCGCTCGCGAAGGTAGGCGTCCTCCAGCTCACCGAGGTCACTCGCCGCGCGCTCTCCTGCACGGGCGTAGGCGTTGGCGGCAGGCTCGCCTGCGTCCACCGAGGCGAACGCGGGCGTCGTGATCGCGGGGTCGCGAACCCACGCCTGATGGGCGAGGAACACGTCTGCCTCTGCCGCCCCCACACTCGACCTCGTCGTGGTGGCCAGGTCGTCCAGGTCGGCGGCAACCACGTCGATCGCCCGCTCCAGCCGGCCGCGCTCGGTGGCGACGTCGTTGCTGCCACGGTAGGCCGAGGGCTCGGCGCGCTCGCCGGCCCGACGGACCGGCCCGACCGCGACGTCGAGACCCGGGGCGGGGGTTCGCGTACCTGACCGTGCTGCCGTCCCTTCCGCGACGCCGGGGGCGGCCTGCGCGGGGGCCCTGTCACCGAAACCGGAACGAGCCAGCTGCTCGAGGGCGTCGAGAGCCTCCTCGGACTGCTCGCCAACGGCTCGCAGTCGCATCCGATGGCCTCGCCCGGCGTGCAGACCGGTGACGGCGCTGATACTGGCGGCGTCGACCCAGTCCGACGCAGAGTCCTCGTTGCGCGCCAGGACCGTGGCGGTGGGGAAGTCGTTGACACAGGCCACGAACCGAGCCGCCGGCCGGGCATGCAGGCCGTGCGGAAGGTCGACGAGGATGAGGCGGCTGGCTGCCTCCGGCCCGAGGCCATCGCCCGCCTGGTGCGTCTCGGACGGGCGCTGCGCATGGTCGCCGAGGTGCTCGACCTTCGCGTCGAGTCCCCGACCCGCCTCGCGGTGAACTCGGTCGAGGTCGGCACCGGAGCTCGCGGTCACCACCGCGGCGACCAGGCCCTCGACGAGTGGCGCGCTGGAGATGCGCACCCGATCGGCTGTGCTCGGGTCGAGCAGCTCCAGTGCCATGTCCGCGGACATCACCGCGCTACCCAGGTCGAGGAGCACGAGCACCCCGGCTCCGGTGTCCGCGGCCTGCACCGCCTCGGACACGGCAGCGGCGTCCGTCCCGAAGCTTCCGTCGTCGAGGCCGGCGGCCACCCGCACTCGCGGCCGCTGGTCCTCCTGCACCATCTGCAGGGCCAGGTCGACCGCAGCCCGGGCCAAGGCACGGCTGTGGCTGACCACCACGATCCCGATCACGGGCTCACTCCCCGCAGGCTAGGCGAGGGTGCGGGCAGCGGCCTGCAGCAGCAGGGCGGTGCTCGCTGCGCCCGGGTCGATGTGTCCCCGGCTGCGCTCACCCAGATAGCTGGCTCTGCCCTTGCGGGCGATGAGGCCCTCCGTGGAGTCCCGGCCTCGAGCCGCCGCCGCGGCCGCCGCCTCCAGAGCCGCCTGCGTGCCATCGTCGACGCTGCTCTCGAAGGCCTCGACGGCCGGGGCCCAGGCGTCGTACATCGTCTTGTCCTCGAGCTCGGCCTTGCCACGGGAGACCACGCCCTCCACCCCCGCCCGCAGCGCGTGACCGAGCTCTTCGGTGCCGGGGTCCTCCACGTCGGCCAGGGGCCCGGCCATCCGCAGGAAGAACGTGCCGTAGAGCGGGCCGGAGGCGCCACCGACGGTGCTGACCAGCGTCATCCCCACCTTCTTCAGGTAGGCGTTCAGCGACGGGTACTCCCCGTCGTCAGCGAGGGCGGCCACCTTGTCCACACCTCGCGCCATGTTGCTGCCGTGGTCTCCGTCCCCGATCGCACGGTCGAGGTCGGTGAGATGCTCGGCGTGCGTGCTCACCTCCTCCGCGAACGCGCTCATCCAGGCCTGGAAGGCCGCCAGGTCGGCCATCACACGCCCCAGCGCAGTCCGGGAGTGTTCACCGGGGCGTCCCACAGCCGGACCATCTCGTCATCCGCGGTGACCACGGTGACGGAGGCACCGGCCATCTCCAGCGAGGTGATGTAGTTGCCCACCAGTGAACGTGCCACGGTGACTCCGGACTGCTCCAGGATGCGCGCCACCTCGCCGTAGAGGAGGTAGAGCTCGATCAGAGGGGTGCCGCCCATCCCGTTCAGCAGGACGATGGCTCCTTCGCTGCCGGCCCGGTCGAGCTCGGCCAGCACCGGCTCCACCATCATGCCGGCGACCTCGCGCGCGGAGGCCATGGGCCTGCGCTCCCGCCCCGGCTCGCCGTGGATGCCCACCCCCAGCTCGAGCTCGTCCTCGCCCAGGTCGAAGGTCGGCTTCCCGGCCGACGGCACCGTGCAGGAGGTCAGCGCCACGCCCATCGAGCGTCCGGAGGCGTTGACGCGCTCGGCGAGTGCCGCGCAGTCCGACAGGCTCGCGCCCTCCTCGGCCGCGGCCCCGACGACCTTCTCCAGCACCACGGTGACGCCCGTCCCCCGGCGCCCGGCGGTGAAGAGGGAGTCCTGCACCGCGACGTCGTCGTCGGTCACGACCGCGACGACCTCGGTCCCGGCATCGTCCGCGGCGAGCTCGGCCGCCATCTCGAAGTTCATCACGTCGCCGGTGTAGTTCTTGACGATGTGCAGCACGCCGGCCCCGCCGTCGACCTCCTGGGTGGCCGCGATCATCTGGTCCGGGACCGGGGAGGTGAACATCTCTCCGGCACAGGCCGCGTCGAGCATGCCCGTGCCCACGAACCCGCCGTGTAGCGGCTCATGACCCGATCCGCCGCCACTGACCAGGCCGACCTTGCCCTGCTTCGGTCCGTCCTTGCGGTAGACGATGTGCTGGTCGTGGTCGATGCGCAGCCTGTCCGGGTGAGCCGCGGCCATGCCGCGCAGAGCCTCGGCGACCACGTCGGCGGGGTCGTTGATGAACTTCTTCATGCACCACACTCAACCACTAGGGCACCCCGGTGACCAGGCCGGATCGGCACCTCAGGCGGGAAGTCAGACGGCTCGACGCGCTCAGAACCCGAGTCGCTGCAGCTGCTTGGGGTCGCGCTGCCAGTCCTTGGCGACCTTGACGTGCAGGTCGAGGTAGACGCGGTGGCCCAGCAGCGCCTCGATACCGTGACGTGCCGTGGTACCCACCTGAGCCAGCCGGGCGCCCCCACGACCGATGATGATGGCCTTCTGGCTCGGACGCTCGACGAAGACATGCACTCGCACGTCGGTCATCGGCTTCTCGGCCGGCCGATCGGCTCGGGGGGTCATCTCCTCGACCACCACGGCGAGAGAGTGGGGCAGCTCGTCGCGCACCCCTTCCAGCGCGGCCTCGCGCACCAGCTCGGCGATCATCACGGTCTCGGGCTCGTCGGAGACGGTCCCTTCGGGATACAGCGGGGGCCCCACGGGCAGGTACGAGGTGAGCACGTCGGCCACCTCGTCCACCTGGTCCCCGCGCACGGCGGAGCACGGGACGATCTCGGTCCAGTCGGCGAGCTGGTCCAGCGCGACGAGATGTTCGGCCAGACGCTCCCGGCTCACCGTGTCCGACTTGGTGGCGACGGCGACCACGGGCACCGCTCTGGCCCGGCGCAGCTGGGTCAGGTCCTCGGCGATGAACCGGTCCCCCGGGCCGGGCCGCTGATCCGCCGGGACGCAGAAGCCGATGACGTCGACCCCGAGCAAGGTCTCGCGCACCAGGTCGTTCAGTCTCTCGCCCAGCAGTGACCGGGGTCGGTGCAGCCCCGGCGTGTCCACCAGCACCAGCTGGGCAAGCGGCCGGGTACGGATGCCGCGGATGGCGTGCCGGGTGGTCTGCGGCTTGTTGGAGGTGATGGCCACCTTGGCACCGACCAGGGCGTTCGTGAGGGTGGACTTGCCCGCGTTGGGGCGGCCTACCAGGGCGGCGAACCCCGAACGGTGCGGCTCCTGGCTCACGGGCCCGACCGGCTGTGCTGGCCACCAGCATGCGTCACCGGGCGCGCCTCCCCGACCACGGACGCGGCATCGTCGCCGCCCTTATCGTCGCGACGGCTCTGGCCCGCGGGCTCAACCGGCTCGCCGCGACCAGCGGCGTCGGCGCGCCCCTCGTCGTCCTCCTCGTCGCCGCGGTCCCCCGGCAGTCGTTCCACGAGCACCGTGGCCACCCGGCGCCGTCGACCCGCCATGCGCTCGGCGACGAGCTGCAGACCGGCGACCTCTCCCACCGAGCCGACGATCGGGACCATGCCGATGGTGGCCGCCAGGAGTCCGCCGACCGTGTCCACGTCCTCCACCTCGATCTCGGCGTCGAACATGTCGGCCAGGTCATCCACCGGCATCGACGCAGGCACCCGGGTGCGACCGTCCGGGAGCTGGGCGACCTCCACGACGTCGCGGTCGTACTCGTCGGTGATCTCGCCGACGATCTCCTCCAGGATGTCCTCGATGGTCACCAACCCCGCCGTGCCGCCGTACTCGTCGATCACCATCGCGAAGTGCAGCCGCTGCTGCTGCATCTCCCGCAGCAGGCCGTCCACCGGCTTGCTGTCCGGCACCCGGTGCACGGCCCGCATCACCTCCGTGACACGCGTGCCCTCGGCCTGCTCGCCGCGCGCGTTGACGTGACGGGCGACATCCTTGAAGTACAGCAGCCCGAGCACGTCGTCGCTGTGCTCGCCGATGACCGGCACGCGGGAGAAGCCCGAACGCAGGAACAGGGACATGGCCTGGCGCAGTGTCTTCTCCCGGCCTACGGTCACCATGTCCGGACGCGGCACCATCACCTCTCGCGCGACGGTGTCGCCGAGCTCGAAGATCGAGTGGATCATCTCCTGCTCCCCCACCTGGATCACCGCGCTCTCCCCCGCCAGGTCCACGAAGTCGCGCAGCTCAGCCTCCGAGGCGAACGGTCCGTCGTCGTATCCGCGGCCGGGCGTCACCGCGTTGCCGAACGCCACCAGAAGCTTCGCCGCGGGCCCCAGGATGCGACGCAGCAAGCGGATCACGGGGGCGGCCAGCAACGCCATCTCCTCGGAGTGCTGGGCCCCGAGAGTCCGGGGAGAGACTCCCACCAGGACGAACGAGATGAGGACCATGATCGCCACCGCGACCAGCGCCGTCTGCCAGTGGTTGTCGGTCTGCGTGGCGACCGCCACCGCCACGGCTACCGCCGTCAGCGACTCGGCGGTGACCCGGCCGAACGCGGCCACCGCGAGATAGGGGCCAGGATCGGCCACGATCCGACTCAACGCCTGCGACCCACGGCGTCGGTCCTCGCGCAGCTGGTGTGCGCGGGCGCGCGAGATGCGCTGGAGGGCCGTCTCGGCAGCCGAGAGGACGAACGCCACGCCGGTCGCGAGGATGGCCACCAGGATGAGCGAGGTCATGGCGCGCCCACCGTTGCTCGCGCAGCAGGACGGGGACTCACGACGACGTGCCCAGCCGGGGTGCGGGCGCGGCTGAGGTGCTCCGCCCGCGGCCGGCCAGGTAGGTCAACAGCAGGGTGCGCTGCAGGTCGAACATCTCCCGCTCGTCCTTCGCCTCGGCGTGGTCGAAGCCGAGCAGGTGCAGGACCCCGTGCGTCAGCAGCAACAGCAGCTCATCGGCGGTGGAATGGCCGCTGTTCGCGGCCTGCCGGCGAGCCACGGCGGGGCACAGCACCACGTCCCCCAGCACGCCGCCGTCGATCCCCTGCTCACCACCGCCCGGACGGAGCTCGTCCATGGGGAAGCTCATCACGTCGGTCGGCCCGGCCAGGTCCATCCACTGCCGGTGCAGGGCTTCCATGGCGGCCTCGTCCACCAGCGAGACCGCCAGCTCGGCGCGCGGGTGGACCTTGAGCTCGGTCAGGACGTACGTGGCCAGGGCGTGCAGCTCCTCCTCGGGGACCGCGGCCGGGACCTCGCCGGACTCGTTGATGATGTCGATGCTCACCGCGCGTCCCGGCTCGACGACGCCCCTTCGAACCGCCCGTACGCCTCCACGATCGCGCCGACCAACCGGTGCCGGACGACGTCGGCGCTGCTCAGATGGGCGAAGTGCACGTCCTCGATGCCGCCCAGGATGTTCTCGACCACGCGTAGGCCGGACGTGGTGCCCCCGGGCAGGTCGACCTGGGTGACGTCGCCGGTCACCACCATCTTCGAGCCGAACCCCAGGCGCGTCAGGAACATCTTCATCTGCTCCGCGGAGGTGTTCTGCGCCTCGTCCAGGATGATGAAGGCATCGTTGAGGGTGCGTCCTCGCATGTAGGCCAGGGGGGCCACCTCGATGACTCCCGACGCCATCAGCCGAGGGATCGACTCCGGGTCCACCATGTCGTGCAAGGCGTCGTACAGGGGCCGCAGGTAGGGGTCGATCTTCTCGTTCAGGGTGCCGGGCAGGAACCCCAGGCGCTCGCCGGCCTCCACGGCCGGTCGGGTGAGGATGATCCGGTTCACCTGCTTGGCCTGGAGCGCTGCCACGGCCTTGGCCATCGCCAGGTAGGTCTTACCCGTGCCGGCCGGCCCGATACCGAACACCACGGTGTGCGACTCGATCGCGTCCACGTAGTGCTTCTGGTTGAGCGTCTTGGGCCGGATGGTCCGGCCCCGGCTGCTGACGATGTTCATCGTCAGCACGTCCGCGGGACGGTCGTGGGTCTCCGCACGCAGCATGGCGATCGCGCGCTCCACGGCGTCCCGGTTCAGCAGCTGACCGCGGCCGAGGATGGACAGCATCTCGTCGAGCAGGCGCTCCACGAGAGCGAGGTCCGCGGACGGCCCGCTGAGCCGGACCTCGTTGCCGCGCACGAGCAGGTCGACTTCGTCGAAGCTGCGCTCCACCGTGCGGAGCAGCTCATCCCCCGGCCCCAGCAAGGAGACCATCGAGACCTCGGGCGGGATGTGCACCGTGTGCACCGGCACGTCGGACGCGGGAACCGTGGGAGAAGTCTCTGTCATGAGACCGGCGAGTCTACCCGCGCGAGCCGCTCAGCAGCGCGCCGAGCGGCTGACCACCGACGACGTGCAGGTGCACGTGGGCCACCTCCTGGCCGGCGTCGGCGCCGGTGTTCGTGAGCACGCGGTATCCGGTGCCTGCGATGCCTTCCCCGTCTGCCACCTCGCCGACGAGGGCGAACAGGTCGGCGACACCTTGGCCATCGACCACGGCCATCTGCGCCACGCTCTCGTGGTGCTCGCGCGGAACGACCAGGACGTGCACCGGGGCGGCAGGACTCTGGTCGCGGAACGCGACCGCGGTCTCCGACTCGCCCACCAGCGTGGTCTCGACCTCACCGGAGGCGATGGAACAGAAGATGCAGTCAGCCATGCGTCCAGACTAGGCGCGCCAGCGCGAGGCCGCGCAGATGACGGCCAGGCCCGCCGAGCCTGCGGTCGAGGTGCGCAGGACGGTGGGTCCCAGGACCACCGGCTCGGCGCCTGCGTCGACGAAGGCGTCGAGCTCTGCCTGGCTGATGCCGCCTTCGGGCCCGACGACCAGGACGACCTCCCCGGCGCGGGGCGTGCCCGCCCCCGCCGACGAGACCACGTCGGCCAGGTGCACCTCGGCTGACTCGTGCAGCACCCAGGCGCGGGCGGCACCCGCGATCCGGGCGCGGACCTGCTCGCGTCCGGCGGCCTGCGCCAGGGTGGGGATGCGGGCCCGGCGGGCCTGCTTGGTCGCCGAAACCAGCGTCTGACCCCACTTCTGCTGTGACCGCCGCCCGCGGTCACCGCGCCAGCGCACGACGCTGCGGTCGGCCTGCCACGGCACGACCTCGTCGACGCCCAGCTCGGTGGCCACCTCGACCGCCAGGAGGTCGCGGTCGCCCTTGGCCAGCGCCTGGACGACGGTCAGGGACGGTTGCGCAGGGGGCTCGAACCAGATGTCTTCGACCTCAGCCTCCAGCCGCCCCGGGTCCACGGCCGACACGCGACAGCGCGCCAGGGTGCCGATCCCGTCGCCGAGCAGCAAGCGCTCACCCGGCTTCGTCCTGGCGACGGTGACCGCGTGGTGGCCCTCCGCCCCCGACAGCGGCACCACGTCGCCCGGTTCGGCCGTGCTGAGGGCCTGCTCGTCGACCAGGAACAGGGACAGGCTCACCGACCGGAGAAGGCTTCCCGGAACTTGCCGAAGATCCCGCCGTGGGCCGGGGCCATCTGGCCCGCGGGCCGGGACTCGCCGCGGGACTCGGCGAAGTCGGTGAGCAGCTGGCGCTGCAGCTCGGTGAGCTTGGTGGGCACCTTGATGTCGAGGTGGACGACGAGGTCACCGCGTCCGGTTCCCCGCAGGTGGGTGACCCCGTGGCCGGGCAGGGTGACCGTGTCCTGGGGCTGGGCACCGGGCTTGAGGTCGACCTCGCTCGGACCGTCCAACGTGTGCACGGTCAAGGTCGCACCCAGGGCGGCCGCCGCCATCGGGACCTCGATGGAGCAGTGCAGGTCGTCACCGCGGCGGCGGAAGGTCTCGTGATGCTTGACCGCGATCTCCACGTACAGGTCGCCGGGCTCGCCGCCGGCTGGGCCCACCTCCCCCTCACCGGTCATCCGGATGCGCGTGCCGCTGTCCACGCCACCGGGCACCTTGATGGTCAGGTCCCGCCGGGTGCGCACCCGTCCCTCGCCGGAGCAGTCGAAGCACGGGTTCTCGATCACCTCGCCGTAGCCCTGGCAGGCACTGCAGGGACGCGAGGTCATCACCTGGCCGAGGAAGGAGCGCTGCACCTGCTGCACCTCGCCGCGGCCCGAGCAGACCGAACAGGTGCGATGCCCCGAGCCCGGCCTGGCCCCCGAGCCCGAGCACGTGCTGCACTGCACCGCAGTGTCCACCACCAGGGTCTCCTCACCACCGAAAACCGCCCGCGGCAGGTCGATGTCGAGCTGGATCAGGGCGTCCTGACCGCGCTGGGTGCGCGAGCGCGGCCCACGCCCACCAGCCGCGTTGCCCCCGAAGAACGCGTCCATGATGTCGGTGAAGGTGAAGCCCTGCCCGAATCCGGAGGTGGCGCCACCGTAGGGGTCCTGGCCCCGGTCGTAGGAGGCTCGCTTGTTCGGGTCCGACAGCACGTCGTAGGCCTGCGAGACGCGCTTGAACTCGGCCTCGGCCTCCGGGCCGGGGTTGACGTCCGGGTGCAGCTTGCGCGCCTTCTTGCGGTAGGCCCGCTTGATGTCCTCGGCACTCGAGTCGCGCTCGACCCCCAGGTCGGCGTAGTAGTCGTTCACTGTCGTTCCCTGTCCTGTCGCTGTCATCGGTGTGCCATCACTCGCGGTCTTCGTCGTACTTCTCGGGCTCGTCGTGCTTGTCGGGCTCGTCGGGTTCGTCGCGTTCGTGCGGGTCGCCGGGTGGGCGGCCGAGCTTTCAGTTCTCGAGGATGGTCGAGACGTAGTGCGCTACCGCGCGCACCGACGCCATCGCCACCGGGTAGTCCATCCGGGTGGGGCCCACCACGCCGAGCCCGCCGGCCGGGCCGTACGTGGTGGTCACCACCGAGGTGGTCCGTAGGCCCTCGAAGGCGTTCTCGGCGCCGATACTGACCGCCACGGCGTCATCGTCCATGGTGGCTCTGCTACCCATCAACTTCAGCAGCACCACATGTTCTTCCAGAGCCTGCAACACCTCTCCCAACGACGTGGGGAAGTCATTGCTTCCCCGCGCGAGGTTGGCCGTGCCGGCCATGACCAACCGCTCCTCGGTCTGCTCGGCCAGGGCGTCCTGCAGGCTGGCCACGACCGCCTCGGCGGTGTCGGCGTGCTCGGGGTCCACACCGGTGATGGCCCTGCTCAGCAAGGCGGGAGCCGCCGTCAGGGCCTGGCCCACCGCGGTGCCGTTCACCAGCGCGCGGAGGTGCGCCACGGCTTCATGGGCGTCGGTGAGGTCCTGTGCGGTCTCGATCACCCGCTGTTCCACCCGGCCGGTGTTGACGATGAGCACGACCATCAGGCGGTTGGCCCCGATCGGGACGAGCTCGATGTGACGCACGGTCGACTGGGTCAGCGACGGGTACTGCATCACGGCGACCTGGTTGGTCAGAGAGGACAGCAGCCGCACCGTGCGGGCCACGATGTCGTCGAGGTCGACGGCGCCGGCCAGGAACCGCCGGATCGCCGCCTTCTCGGCGCCGCTGAGCGGTTTGATGGTGGACAGGCGGTCGACGAAGAGGCGGTAGCCCGCATCCGTGGGAACCCGCCCGGCACTGGTGTGCGGCGCCATGATCAGGCCGTCCTCCTCCAGGGCGGCCATGTCGTTGCGAACGGTGGCCGCGGAGACCCCCAGGGAGTGTCGCTCCAGCAGCGCCCGCGAGCCCACCGGCTCGCTGGTGCGCACGAAGTCCTGCACGATCGCCCGCAACACATCCAGTCGACGTTCGTCGCTCACGTGTGCTTCACCTCCTCTGCGGCGCCGGAGCGCGAGCGCCCCGCCGGGTCGCCTCCACGACTGGCACTCCGCTTTCGAGAGTGCCAGTCTACGCGGTCCGACGCGCGCAGGTGCGAGGTTCGCCTCCGGCCCGCGCTCGCGCTGGGACACTGGGCCGGTGCACGACCGCTACGGCCCCGACGTCCTTGCCTCGCCCCCGGCGCACCCTTCTCGGCGAGGCAGCCGGACTGTGGAGGCGCAGCAGGGCCTGGTGGTCGAAGAGGTCGAGACCGGATGGTGCGGGGCGGTCGTGCAGGTCGAGACGGCCGGCGGCATGCGGGTGGTGCACCTGGAAGACCGCCGCGGGCGCACGCGGGCCTTCCCACTGGGCCCCGGCTTCCTCATCGAGGGCGCGCCGGTCACCCTGAGCGCGCCGGCCACCCGGAGCAGCCAGCTGCCCGGCCGTAAGGGACACGGGGTCACCCGCACCGCCAGCGGCTCCACCGCGGTCACCGGCGCTGCGGCTCGGGTCGCGGCCACCTCGCGCATCTTCGTCGAAGGGAGGCACGACGCGGAGCTGCTGGAGAAGGTCTGGGGTGCCGACCTGCGCCTGGAAGGCGTGGTGGTCGAGATGCTCGACGGTGTGGACGACCTCGCAGCCGCCATCCGGGACTTCGCCCCGCACCGCGCGCGGCGTATGGGCGTGCTCGTGGACCACCTGGTGCCGGGGTCCAAGGAGTGGCGTGTCGTCGAGACCGCCCGCCGCGCCTGCGACAGTCGCTGGGTGCGAATCCTCGGGCACCCGTACGTGGACGTGTGGCAGTCCGTCCGACCGGCCCGGTTGGGTCTGGCGGCCTGGCCGGTGATCGAACCCGGTCGCTCGTGGAAGCACGCCGTACTTTCCGAACTGGGCTGGCCCTGCCAGACTCAGTACGACGTCGCCAGGGGTTGGCGGCGCATCCTGTCCACGGTTCGCTCCTATCACGACCTGGAACCGACGCTTCTGGCCAGCGTCGAAGAGCTGATCGACTTCGTCACTGTGCCACCGACCGAAAGCAGCGCATCATGAGCTCCGCTCCTCCCCCGCCCCCTCCCTCGTCGGACCCCCACGGCTCGCACCAGCCCGACGACGACCGGGCCGGCACCGAGCCGCGGTTCGACGGGCCGCCGCCCGGTGGGTCCCCCTACGGCGAGCCGGCCCAGAACCAGCCCGGCTACGGGGACCCGGCGCAGGGCGGTCAGCCGGCCTACGGAGCCGCTCCCCACGGCGAGCAGCCGCCGAGCGCTACCCCGCCGCCGAGCGACCCGCCCCAGCAGGCGGATCCGGGCGGGCAGCCCCAGTACGGCTACGGACCCGGTCAGGCGCAGCAGGCGGCACCCGGAAGCTCCGGCGCCCCCCTGAGCGAGTCCGAGGAGCGGACCTGGGCCATCCTCGCGCACCTCTCCGCGCCCGTCGCGGCCCTGATCAGCGCCGGGCTGCTCAACTTCGTCGGCCCGCTCGTGATCTGGGCGATCTTCAAGGACCGCAGCCCACGAGTCCGGCACGCCTCGGCCGGCGCGTTCAACTTCAACCTCACGTTGTGGATCGCCTACGCCGTGCTGGTGGTGCTGTCCGTGGTCTCCCTCGGGCTGCTCCTCATCATCACCCTGCCGATCGGCCTGGTCATCTGGGTGGTCTCGATGGTGCTGCACGTGCTGGCCGCGGTGAAGGCGAGCAACGGCGAGGTCTACACCTACCCCGCTCAGATCCCCGTCCTGAAGTAGCGCCACGCCACTTGTCACCGCACCTCAGGCGGGTACCGGCGTAGGACCGGTCGACAACAGGCCGTGCACCACGGTGTCGGTCAGGAGCCGGCCCCGTCGGGTGAGCACGGCCCGGCCCTGATCGGCCTCGTCCTGATCCAGCAGCCCCCCGGCGACCAGTCGCTCCACCGCCGCGCGGCCGCCGGGTCGCAGGCTCGACAGATCGAGGCCCTCGCGTGTGCGCACGTGCAGCATCACGCCTTCGTCGTAGCGCTGCTCCGCGGTGAGCACCTCGCGGGCGTGGGCCGGGCTGAGCGAGGCCGAAAGGCGGTCGGCGTACGCCGCGGGGTGTTTGACGTTCCACCAGCGGATGCCCCGCACGTGGCTGTGGGCACCGGGGCCGATGCCCCACCAGTCGGCGCCGGTCCAGTAGCCCATGTTGTGGCGGCAGCGCAGGCCAGAGCCGTGGGTCCAGTTCGAGATCTCGTACCAGTCGAAGCCGGCGTCGCGCAGACGCTCGTCGAGCAGCTCGTACTTGTCGGCCTCGTCGTCGTCGCTGGGCCGCGCCAGCCTTCCGCGCCGCACCGCAGCACCCATCGCCGTACCCGGCTCGATGGTGAGCGCGTAGGCGGACAGGTGGTCCGGCTGCAGGGCCAGCGCCGCGTCGATGCTCGCCTCCCAGTCGGCCAGGCTCTCCCCCGGCGTGCCGTAGATCAGGTCCAGACTGACCTGCATCCCTGCGTCGCGCACCGCCTCGACCGCCGCGCCGACCCGGGACGGGTCATGGGTGCGGTCCAAGGTCCGCAGCACGTGAGGCACCGCGGACTGCATCCCGAGACTGACCCGGGTGAACCCGGCCGCGGCAAGCGCGTGGGCCCCGCGCGCCGTCACGGTGTCCGGGTTGGCCTCCGTGGTCACCTCCGCGCCGACCGCGAGCCCCCAACGCTGGTCGATGGCACGCAGCAGCCCGGCCAGCTGGGTCACCGCCAGCAGGGTCGGCGTACCTCCGCCGAAGAAGACGGTGTCGACCCGGCGGGGGGCCTGTTCCGCCGGGCCGGCCAGGACGACGGCGGCCAGGTCCATCTCCGCCACGGCCGCTTCGACATAACCGTCCAGACTGCCCCCCCGGGTCAGCTCGCCGGCCGTGTAGGTGTTGAAGTCGCAGTACCCGCACCGGACGCGGCAGAACGGCACGTGCACGTAGACACCGAAGGCCGGGGCGGCCGGAGCGAGAAGACGGGGATCGGGCAGAGAGCCGTCGTGAGGCACAGACTCCCCGGGAAGCTGGGCAGAGGGCATCCGACCATTGTCCGGCAAGCTGCCAGCGGTGAGGCCGTGTGTCGCTCACCGGTGCGGACTAGGGTCGGGTTGTGGTCCAGCAACAGAAGCTCCGCGAGTACATCGACCAGCTGCGCATCGAGGGCTACACCGTGCGCGACGACGGTGGCTCGGACCCTGACCTCATCTCCCCGGACGGCAGCGCCGTCGAGACCTGGCGTGAAGGCTATCCGTACGACACCCGGATG
This sequence comes from Ornithinimicrobium sp., assembly GCF_035267225.1. Classification (GTDB taxonomy): domain Bacteria; phylum Actinomycetota; class Actinomycetes; order Actinomycetales; family Dermatophilaceae; genus Ornithinicoccus. The sequence continues at coordinate 37,410 of NZ_DATFMA010000071.1, read as the reverse complement.
AGCCGGGACTACTACGACGTCGAGAAGTACCTGCTGCAGGTCGAGCTGCTCAAGTTCCAGTACTGGGCGCAGGACACCCGTACCCGCCACGTGGTGATCTTCGAGGGCCGCGACGCGGCCGGGAAGGGCGGGGCCATCAAGCGGTTCACCGAGCACCTGAACCCGCGCGGAGCCCGAGTGGTGGCGCTGAACAAGCCCACCGAAGCGGAGTCCGGGCAGTGGTACTTCCAGCGCTACGTCAAGCACCTGCCGACGTTCGGCGAGATCGTGCTGTTCGACCGCTCCTGGTACAACCGCGCGGGAGTGGAGCGGGTGATGGGCTTCTGCGACGACGACGAGTACGAGCGCTTCATGAAGCAGGCACCACGGTTCGAACAGATGCTGGTGGAGTCCGGGGTGTCGCTGACCAAGCTGTGGTTCTCCGTCACCCGCAACGAGCAGCGCACCCGCTTCGCGATCCGCCAGCTCGACCCCGTGCGGCGCTGGAAGCTCTCTCCGATGGACCTGGAGTCGCTGGACCGCTGGGAGGACTACACGGACGCCAAGGAGAAGATGTTCCGCCGCACCGACACCGACCACGCACCGTGGACGACCATCAAGTCCAACGACAAGAAGCGCTCCCGCATCAGCGCGATGCGCACCTTCCTCAGCCGGTTCGACTACACCGGTAAGGACGTGGACATCGTCGGTCGGCCCGACCCGGCCATCGTGCGCCGCGGGCGGGAGACCGCCGAGGACTGACCGGTGCCGCGCGGCCGACAAGGTGCGAACCGGCCGGTGTCACCGGGTGCACGAGATCAGCGGCGGGTGTAGCTGAGGTCCGTGATGACCCGGTCGACGTCGAGCCCCTTGCGCTCGAAGCGAGTCACCGGCCGCAGCGGAGCCGGCTCGGTGGAGGTCAAGGTGAAGCGGTCGTCGGCGTCCAGCAGGCCGCGCATCGCCCGGCCGTAGGCAGCCCAGTCGGTGGCCAGCCTCCACACGCCGCCGGGCTCCAGCACAGCGGCAGCCGCATCGGCGAAGCCCGGGTTGACCAGGCGCCGCTCGTGGTGTCGCCGCTTCGGCCACGGGTCGGGGAAGAAGGTCCACAGCTCCCGCACGCTCGCCGCGCGGAGCATGGTCTCCACCGCGAGGGCGGCGTCCACCTCGGCCAGGCGCAGGTTGGTCAGCGGCGCCGACCGCATCCGGGCCAGGGTCTGCCCGATGCCGGGCCGCCACACCTCCAGACCCAGAAAGTCCCAGTCGGCCCGCGCCTGCGCGCCGGCGCGCAGCGCGTCGCCTGACCCTGAACCCACCTCGACCACCAGCGGCACCGACCGCCCGAACACGCTCACCGGGTCCAGCCGGTACGCCGGGTCCACGCTCGTGTCATCCCCGCTCGCCGCGCGCGGGACGGGCACGACGAAGTCGGCAGCCATGACGTCGTAGGCGCGCTGATGCCCTTCCGGCATCCGGGATCCGCGGCGGGTGAACGACCGCGTCCGCGAGCGACGCCGGGCCTCGCCGGGCTGCGGCGGGACGGTCACCGGCACTACTTCTTGGCCTTGTCCGCCGAGCCGTCCTGAGAGAGCGCAGCGATGAAGGCCTCCTGGGGCACCTCGACGGTGCCGACCATCTTCATCCGCTTCTTGCCCTCCTTCTGCTTCTCCAGCAGCTTGCGCTTGCGGCTGATGTCCCCGCCGTAGCACTTGGCCAGCACGTCCTTGCGGATGGCGCGAATCGTCTCGCGCGCGATCACCCGCGCTCCGATCGCCGCTTGGATCGGCACCTCGTACTGCTGCCGGGGGATGAGGTCCTTGAGCTTGCCCGCCATCATCACGCCGTAGGCGTAGGCCTTCTCCTTATGCACGATGGCCGAGAAGGCGTCGACCTGGTCCCCCTGCAGGAGGATGTCGACCTTGACCAGTTCGGCGTTCTGCTCACCGTCCGCCTCGTACTCGAACGACGCGTAGCCGCGGGTGCGCGACTTCAGGGCGTCGAAGAAGTCGAAGACGATCTCGGCGAGCGGCAGGGTGTACCGCATCTCCACCCGCTCGGGCGAGAGGTAGTCCATGCCCTGCAGAGCTCCGCGCCGGGACTGGCACAGCTCCATCACCGCGCCGATGTACTCGCTCGGAGTCAGGATGGTCGCGCGCACCACCGGCTCGGTGACCTCGGCGATCCTTCCGGAGGGGAACTCGCTGGGGTTGGTGACGTCGACCTTCGTGCCGTCCTCCATCGTCACCAGATACTCCACGTTCGGCAGCGTGGCGATGAGGTCCAGTCCAGACTCGCGCTCCAGGCGCTCGCGGATGATCTCCAGATGCAGCATGCCGAGGAAGCCGACGCGGAAGCCGAACCCGAGGGCGACCGAGGTCTCCGGCTCGTAGACCAGCGCCGCATCGTTGAGCTTGAGCTTGTCCAGAGCGTCGCGCAGCGTGGGGTAGTCCGACCCGTCGATGGGGTACAGCCCGGAGAACACCATCGGCTTGGGGTCCTGGTAGCCACCGAGCGGCACCGTGGCCATGTGCCGCGAGCCGGTGATGGTGTCGCCGACCTTGGACTGGCGCACGTCCTTCACCCCGGTGATGAGGTACCCCACCTCACCAACCCCCAGGCCTTCGCTGCGGGCCGGCTCGGGTGAGATCACGCCGATCTCCAGCAGCTCGTGCGTCGCGCGGGTGGACATCATGGTGATCCGCTCGCGCGGGGACAGGTTCCCGTCGACCACGCGCACGTACGTCACGACACCGCGGTACGTGTCGTAGACGGAGTCGAAGATCATCGCTCGCGGGGGGGCCTGGGCATCGCCCACCGGCGGCGGCAGCTCGGCCACGATACGGTCCAGCAGCTCGGTGACGCCGTGCCCGGTCTTGCCGGAGACCTGGAGGACGTCGCCGGTGTCGCAGCCGATCAGCCCGGCCAGCTCCTCGGCATACTTCTCCGGCTGGGCGGCAGGCAGGTCGATCTTGTTCAGCACCGGGATGATGGTCAGATCGTGCTGCATGGCCAGGTACAGGTTGGCCAGCGTCTGCGCCTCGATGCCCTGGGCTGCGTCCACGAGGAGGACGGCGCCCTCACACGCGGCCAGCGACCGCGAGACCTCGTAGGTGAAGTCCACGTGCCCGGGGGTGTCGATCATGTTGAGCACGTAGGAGGTCGGCTCACCGCCGTTCTCCGCGCTTCTCGCCCAGGGCATCCGCACGGCCTGGCTCTTGATGGTGATGCCACGCTCGCGCTCGATGTCCATCCGGTCCAGGTACTGCGCGCGCATGGCCCGCTCGGAGACCACGCCGGTGATCTGCAGCATCCGGTCCGCCAGCGTCGACTTGCCGTGGTCGATGTGGGCAATGATGCAGAAGTTGCGGATGACCTGCGGCGGCGTGGCCGCCGGCGGTGGAGCGATCTGGGCACGGGGTGACACGCGTGTAGAACCTCGATGGGGTAGCAACGGATGACGGAACGCCGCTCTCAGTCTCCCACGCGGTGAGGCGCCCGGCGTCGCGCCCACACTCCACGCGGTCGGTCGAGAAGGTCACCACCAGCACGGTGCGGACCATCGAGGATTCCGCCAGGGCGGGCGATACCGTCGGACCGTGGACCATCGCACCGTGCGTCTCGCCGCCTCACTCGCCCGCCGCGTCGCGCGCCTGGCCGACAGGCGGCAGCGTTCCACGAGCCAGTCGCGCAGCGGCCGGCACTACGCCGGAGACTTCGTCGGGACGCCACCGATCAGCTACGAGCCCGTGACCGACAACCTCGCCGACCCGGGGGAGGTGGTCTGGACCTGGGTGCCGTACGAGGAGGACCATCGCCGCGGCAAGGACCGTCCGGTGCTGGTCATCGGCCGCCGCCGCGGCCTGTTGTTGGCCTTGCAGCTCACCAGCAAGGACCACGACCACGACGCAGCGGACGAGGCGCGCCGCGGCCGGTACTGGGTGGACGTCGGCGCGGGTGAGTGGGATCGCCAGCGCCGGCCGAGTGAGGCCCGGGTGGACCGGGTACTCCAGCTGGACCCCGCCCGCGTCCGTCGCATCGGCGCCGTCCTGCCGCGACACGTCTTCGACCGGGTGGCTGAGCAGGTTCGTCAGCACACGTGACCACCGGTTCTCACCGGTGACGTGGTGGCCCCCGACCTGCTGTGCACGTCGGGGGCCACCACGACCAGGGTGGAGCTGAGGGGACTCGAACCCCTGACCCCCTCCATGCCATGGAGGTGCGCTACCAGCTGCGCCACAGCCCCGGGGGGAACGCACGATGCTACCCACAGAACCAGGCCGCCCAGCAAATCGACGCCGCCCGCCCCAGGGGCGTTGTCCAGGCCTTCGATGAGCTCGCGGCCCACCCTCACGCCGAGGTGGGGGGTACGCCCAGCCGCGGACAGTCCTTCCACAGGCGTTCCAGGTCGTAGAACCCTCGATCCTCGGAGTGCATGACGTGCACGATGATGTCGCCGAAGTCCAGCAGGACCCAGCGGGCCTCGCGCAGCCCTTCCTGGCGCAGGGTGGTGCAGCCCAGCTGGGACAGGCGCTCCTGCACTGCCTCGACGATGGCTGACACCTGACGCTCGTTGGGGGCCGAGGCGATGACGAACGCGTCGGTCAGCGCCAGCTGCGTGGTCACGTCGAGGGCGACGACATCGTTGGCCATCTTGTCCTGCGCCGCGGCGCCCGCCGCCAACGCCAGCTCCACCGCTCGCGTGCTCGCTGCCACTCAGTGCTCCTTGGTGTAGAGGCGGTACTTCCCGATGTGCTGCACCACGCCGTCAGGCACGAGATACCACACCGGCTGCCCGTGAGCGGTCCTCTCCCGGCAGTCGGTGGAGCTGATCGCCATGGCAGGCACCTCGAGCAGCGTGACCCGGTCCGCTGGGAGCCCGTGGTCGCTGAGCTCGTGACCAGGCCGCGTGACCCCGATGAAGTGCGCCAGCTGCCACAGCTCGTCGACGCCCTTCCAGGACAGGATCTGGGCCAGGGCATCCGCGCCGGTGATGAAGAACAGCTCGGCGCCGGGATGGGTTCGGGAGAGGTCACCCAGGGTGTCGCGGGTGTACGTGGGTCCGTCGCGGTCGATGTCGACGCGGCTGACCGTAAAACGGGGGTTCGAGGCGGTGGCGATGACCGTCATCAGGTAGCGGTGCTCGGCAGGGCTGACCGAGCCGGCCTCCTTGCGGTACGGCATCCCGGTGGGGACGAAGACCACCTGGTCCAGAGCCAGCAGCGAGGCCACCTCACTGGCGGCAACCAGGTGACCGTGGTGGATGGGATCGAACGTCCCACCCATCACCCCGAGCCGCATCAGTGCTGGCTCGCCTGCCCCTGGGCGGAGGTGCCATCGGAGGAGCGCTGGCCGTGTGCGGCCTCGGGCGAGGCCGACTCCTCGGTGTGGGGGTCGAGCGCCAAGGTGTGGCGGAACGTCCACAGCATCGCGAGGAGCACCAGGAAGACGACGGCCGAGATCACGCCGAACCAGATGGGCTCGAACAGCAGCTCGTTGGCGTGCTCCGTGACGTGCTCGCCACCTTCGCTCTCGGACATCCACGCGATCATGGGCCCAGCCTACCGGGCGACCGGCTCTACAGTGGAGTGCATGTCCGTGCTGGTCTCCGTCGTGGTGCCGATGTACAACGAGGCCGACGTGCTACCCCTGTTCGTGGCCCGGCTGCGGCCCGTGTTGGAGAGCCTCCCCGATGAGACCTCGAACGGGTCCGCCCGATACGAGGTCATCGCGGTGGACGACGGGTCGCGGGACCAGACCCCGGTGGTGCTGCAGCGGCTGCTCCGGGAATGGCCCCAGCTGCGGGTCATCCGGCTGCGGGCCAACGCCGGTCACCAGGCGGCCATCTCTGCCGGCCTGTGGCGGGCCTCCGGGGCGTGGGTGGTGACGTTGGACGCGGACCTGCAGGACCCCCCGGAGACGATCGCCGAGATGATGGCCCTGGCCCGTAGCCGGGAGCTCGACGTCGTCTACGGAGTGCGCACGGACCGCTCCAGCGACTCACGCTTCAAACGGCTCACGGCTCGCGCGTTCTACGCGGGAATCCGCGCCGCCGGGGCGACCGATGCTCCGGCAGGCGCCGGCGACTTCCGGCTGATGTCGCGAGCGACCGTCGACGCCGTGAACGCCCTGCCGGAGACCCACCGCGTGCTGCGCCTGGTGGTGCCTTCGCTGGGGTTCCCCTCCGCCACCGTCGGCTACCGCCGGGAGGCCCGCGCCGCGGGATCCTCCAAGTACCCGCTGACCACCATGATGCGCGTGTCGGTGGACGCCTTCACCGGGTTCTCGCTGGCCCCGCTGCGCTTGGCGACCTGGTTCGGGCTGGGCGGCTTCGCGGCCTCGGTCCTGCTGCTGGCCTACGCCGTGGCCGCCAAGCTCGGCGGCTACACCGTGGCAGGGTGGACCTCAACGGTGGTGATCGTTGCCGCGGTCGGAGCGGTTCAGCTGCTCTGCCTCGGAGTGCTGGGCGAGTACGTGGGACGCATCTACTCCACTCTGCAGCGACGACCCGCCTACTACCTGGCCTACGACTCGGCTGCGAAGGTCCCGTTCGAGCGCGACCACGTCCCCAGCGAAGGACACGACTAGCGACAGCAGCGCGGCACCGGCGAGCAGGCCCGCCGGTGCCCCGGCGAGCGCCGGCGCCGTGGCCGCCGCCAGGAAGGACGACGACGTCGCGGCCACCACCCGGCGTGACCGACGGGGCGCCAGGCTCGCCTCACGCTCCCCGCGCCCCCAGCGCAGTGCCACTGCGAGACCGAACAAGTAGCGCAGCGCTCCCGTCAGCACCACCCAGGCTCCGACCTGACCTGCCACGACGACGGACAACGCCAGTGTCATGACGGCGTCGGTCTCGGCGTCCAGCCGTGCCCCGGCGGCGGTGGGTCGTCCCTGAGCGCGCGCCACCGCACCGTCGATCCCGTCCAGCACCAAGGCCGCGGTGGCCAGCAGACAGAGCCACCACGAGGTCGGCGCCAGCACGTCGAGGGCGGTGAAGCACGCCCAGGCCACGACGACCGCCACCGCGCCGGCACGGACGTAGGTCACCAGGTCGGCGGCGCCGACCGTTCCGCGGGCGGCCCTGCGGCACAGCCCGCCGAGGACGCCGGCCAGGCCGAGCGACACCGCAGGCAGCACCAGCCAGTGCCAGGCGGCTCGCTGCCCCTCCGGCACGGCCAGCACCACACCCCCGACGCCGAGCGCGGTCGCCACGATCACCGGCCCGCCGTATACGGTGAGGCTCCGGGGTGTGTACTCCGCGGCCATAGTCGGACTGTACGAGAGGCTCGGTAGCGATGGCGCGAGCGGGTGCCGGCGCCGAGCGTCGCGCCACGGCCTACTGGAGCACGACGGCAGGGGGTGAGCTGCGTCGCAGCACACTCGCAGCGCCCGGCCCGGGACAGGTCGAGGTGCGCACCCTGCATACGGGGATCAGTGCGGGCACAGAGCGGTTGGTCCACTCCCGGCAGGTCCCCAGCGCCGTCACCGAGCTCATGCGTGCCCCGTTCCAGGAGGGTGACTTCGACGGCCCGGTCAAGTACGGCTACCTCTCGGTCGGCGTGGTGGAGGGGCTTGGTCCCGGGACGGCGGATCCCGGACTCCTCGGTCGGAGGGTGTTCTGCCACTACCCGCACCAAGACCGCTACGTCGTGCCGGTCGAGTCGCTGACTCCCATCCCGGACGCGGTGCCCTCCCCGCGAGCGGTCCTGGCCGGCACGGTGGAGACCGCGATCAACGCCCTGTGGGACGCGCGCCCGCTGTACGCCGAACGGGTGGCGGTCATCGGCGTCGGACTGGTCGGGGCCAGTGTCCTCTCGCTGCTCCAGCGCTTCCCGCTCGCACGTCTGCTGGGCGTCGACCCGGACCCGCAGGCCCACCTCGTGGCGAGAACCTGGGGAGCGGACTGCGTCCACCCCGATGAGCTCTCCGGTGAGTTCGACCTCGTGGTGCACTGCTCCGGAACCGGCGACGGACTGGCCGCCGGCTTGGAGGTCCTGGACTACGAGGGCCGGGCGGTCGAGCTGTCCTGGTTCGGCCGACACCAGCCGCGCATTCCGCTCGGCGCGCAGTTCCACGCCCGACGCCTCAGCCTTCACGCCAGCCAGGTCTCGGCCGTCGCCCCGTCCATGCGCGCCCGCAGGCAGCGCAGCGACCGCCTCACGCTGGCGCTCGGTGCCTTGGCCGACCCACGCTACGACCGCCTGCTCACGGGGCCCAGCCCCTTCGAGACCTTGCCGCAGACCATGGGGCGACTCGCGACCGCGCACGAGTCAGTCTGGTGCCACGTCGTCGACTATCCCGACCCAGCCGATGCCGCCGAGCAGGAGTCCTGATGTATGCCGTGACCGTCTGCGACCACATGATGGTGGCACACAGCCTGCCCGACCCCTTCTTCGGACCGGCCCAGGCCTTGCACGGCGCGACCTACGTAGTGGAGGTGTGTCTGCGGGCCGAGCGCCTGGACGAGCACCAGGTGGTCGTCGACATCGGTGCGGCGACCGAGCATGTCGCGGCCGTCGTCGGCGAGCTGTCCTACCGCAACCTGGACGAGCACCCGGCCTTCGCGGGCGCGTTGACCACGACCGAGGTCCTGGCCCGGTACGTCGCCGAGCGGATGGCGGAGGCGCTGCGAGCCATGAGCCCGCCCCCGGAGCTGCACAGCATCGAGGTCATCCTGACCGAGCACCCTCGTGCCTCCGCCGGCTACACCCTGGTCTTGCCGACGTGAGTCGCGCAGGGTCGATGTCTGAGGCTCGACCGCGGCTGATCAGCCCCGGTGGCCTCCCCGGCCCGAGCGGCGGCACCCGCTACAACGAGCGGGTGGCCGCGGAGTGGGGCATCGAGGTGGAGTACCTGCCCGGCGGGTGGCCGCACCCGAGCACGGAGGACCTGGCCAACCTGGACGCGCTGCTGCATACCCGAGGTGGGGCCAGGCCGGTGCTGCTCGACGGCCTCATCGCCTCAGCGGCGGGCGCCACCCTAGGAGAGTCCCGCCCCGTCCGCGGTCGCCCCGAACGTCCTCGTGTGGTGGTGCTCCTGCACCTCCCCCTGCCCGCCGAGACCGGCCTGAGCCCGGCGCAGCAGGCCCAGCTCGGCGCCCGCGAGGGGGCGGCGCTGGCCGCCGCGGACGCCGTGGCGTGCACGAGCGACTGGGCGGCGGCTGACCTGCACCGTCGCTACCGGCTCACCGGTGCCGTCGTGGCCGAGCCCGGTGCGGACCTGGCCCCTGTGGCAGCGGGCAGCCACCCACCCCGATGGCTCACCCTCGGCGCGTTCAGCCCGCGCAAGAACCACGACCTGTTGCTCGAGGCGTTTCAGCACCCGTGCCTGCAGTCCCAGAGCTGGCAGGCGCTGTGGGTCGGCCCCGAGGCCGTTCCCGGGGCTCGAGCCCGCCTGTCGCGGGCCGTGGTGAGTACGGCCCGGCAAGACCGGGTGGAGGTGGCCGCCGCCCTGACCGGCGAGGACCTGGAAGACGTGTGGGCCGGCACCGACCTGCTGCTGCTGCCCTCGTGGGTGGAGAGCTACGGCATGGTGGTCACCGAGGCGCTGGCCCACGGGATCCCCGCAGTGGTGGGGGCGGGGACCGCGGCCGAGCACACCCTCCGTGGCACCGGCGCGCGTCTTCCCGGAGCGGTCGTGGACCCTGGGGACCCGCACGCCTGGGCGGCGGTGCTGCACTCCTGGCTGATGGACGAGACCCTGCGGCGTCGCTGGCGACGGAGCGCCCTAGAGCGGCGCGCGGACCTGCCGACGTGGTCGGCCACGGCCCAGCGGCTGCGCGACCTGCTCGACGCAAGGACGCGCGCATGAGCCGGCCGATCGAGGCCAGCTGGCTGGCGGTGCGCCGTGAGGCGGACTCGGCGGCCCGAGCTGACAGCGCCGGGCTGGTGGAGATGCTGGTCCGCTCGCTGCCCGTCGCCGACGCCGTCGCGCCCGAGGTGCTCGCCGTGGTGGACGTCGGCGCCGGAACCGGAGCCAACCAGGCGTGGCTCGGGCCGGCCCTGGCCGCGGCGGGCTACCAGGGTGTCCAGGACTGGCACCTGGTGGACCACGACGCGGCCCTTCTCGAAGCCGGGGCGGAGACCACGCGCACGAAGGCCGAGCACGGAGACCTCCTACGCACGACCCGGCACCAGGCCGGGGTGGAAAGCGCGGCCGCCCTGCTGGAACGGCAACCGCGTCCTCGGCTGCTCACCTGCTCCGCCCTGCTCGACCTGCTGACGACGAAGGAGGTGGACACCCTCGTCAGGGCGACTCTGAGGTCCGCCGACGCCGCCCTGTGGGCTCTGTCGGTGACCGGTGAGGTCGCGCTGACCCCGCCCCATCCGGCCGACTCACTCGTGAGCGACTTGTTCAACGCCGACCAGCAGCGCAGCGTCGGCCCGGGCCGGCACCTGCTCGGCCCGAGGGCCTGCGCGTACGCAGACCGGGCCCTGCGCGCGGGCGGTTGGCGGGTACACCGCGCGGACACCCGGTGGCGGCTCGGCCCAGCCGAGGAGCCCTTGGCCCGCAGATGGGTCGCGGAGCGGGCCGAGGCAGCCGGCGGAGCGAGCACCGACCCTCGCAGCCGAGCCCGGGTCCGTTCCTGGGCGGAGGCTCGCCGAGACCATCTGGACGCCGGAGTGTTGCGGGTCGTGGTCGGTCACACCGACCTGTTGGCGCTGCCGGACAGGGTGATCTCGGTGCATACGTCGTCCCCCAGCTGGTAGCGGCGCACGGGGGGACGCAGGGCCTGCGACAGGGAGTCCGCGCCGCTGTACCGGATGCCGGGCACCCCCTCGCCGATGAGCAGGGGGGCCGTAGTCAGGTACAGCCGGTCCAGCAGCCCGGCGTGCAGGAAGGTCGAGACGGTGACGCCCCCACCTTCGACGAGCACCCGGCCCAGACCCCGCTCGGCGAGCATGGACAGCACCTGCTCCGGTTCGAAGCGTCCCTGCGCGGTCAGCGGCAGTGAGACGACCTCCACATCCTGCCCCGCCCCCCGTCGGCGCGATGGTGCCTCGTCCGCGGCCTGGACCCACAGAGTACGGGCAGCGCCGTCACTCATCACGCCCGCAGAGGCCGGTACGCGAGCGCGCGGGTCAAGCACCACCCGCACCGGGTTGTCTCCCCGCACGGAGCGCACGGTGAGCTGCGGGTCGTCGTTGGCCACGGTGGAGGCGCCCACCACGACCGCGTCGACCAGCGCACGCAGGCGGTGCAGGTGCTCGCGGTCCTGGGGGCCGCTGACGAACCGTGCCTTGCCGGTGCGCGAGGCGATGAAACCGTCCAGGCTCTGGGCCAGCTGCGCCACCACGACGCGGGGTCCGGCGTCGGCCAGGGGGCCGTAGCGCTGGAGCAGCATCCGGTCGCTGGAGGAGACGACCTGGCCGGGAACGTCGCCTTCGGACAGCCGGTCCCACAGCGGCCGGTCCACGGGGTCGTCGTGCTGCATCCGGGCCCGCTTGGTCGCCAGGTAGGAAGAGTTCTCGGCACGGTCGGCGACGATGAGGCTGCGCCGGTCGGCGACGTGCACCCCGAAGGCCTGAAGCGCCTCCTGCTTGGCCGGGTTCGACGACAGCAGCACGACGGAGTGCAGACCCAGGTCGAGCAGGATGCCGGCGGCCGCGGCATAGTCGCGCGCGTCGGCGGGATGCCCGAGCGCGACGTTCGCATCCACCGTGTCGAGGCCCTCGTCCTGCAGGGCGTAGGCCCGAAGCTTCTCCACCAGCCCGATGCCCCGCCCCTCGTGCCCCCGCAGATAGAGCACGGCCCCGCGACCCTGTTGCGCCACCAGGGCCAGCGACAGCTCCAGCTGCTCGCCGCAGTCGCACCGCCGCGAGCCGAGCGCGTCACCCGTCAGGCACTCCGAGTGCAGGCGCACCAACGCTGGGTCACCATCGGAAGCACCGTCATGACCCATCACAAGAGCCGCGTGCTCGTGCCCGAGGGTGTCCCGGTAGCCGAGCAGGCGGAAGGTGCCGTGTCGGGTGGGCAGCGTGGTCTCCACGACGCGGTCCACCAGAGGCGATGAGGTCACGGTGTCCTCCCCTGGCTCATCTCAGCGGGCATCGGATCACTGTATGTGGGTCGGGAGGCCGCCATGCTTGCGGTGGCGGCTCGAGGGCAGGGCGGCGTCAGCGGGTCTGTCCCTGCCCCTCGACGACCCACTTGGTACTCGTCAGCTCGGCCAGGGCCATGGGCCCGCGGGCATGCAGCTTCTGCGTGGAGATGCCGATCTCGGCCCCGAACCCGAACTCGCCGCCATCGGTGAACCGGGTGGAGGCGTTGACCAGCACCGCCGCCGCGTCGATCTCGGCGACCCAGCGGTCGGCCGCCGCCCGGTCCTGGGTGACGATGGCCTCGGAGTGCGCCGAAGTGTGCTCCTGCACGTGGGCCAGTGCGGTGTCGAGGTCGCGCACCACCCGGGCGCTGATGTCGAGGGAGAGGAACTCGGTGTCGTCGTCGGCGTCGGTGATCGGCACGTAGGGCGTGTCCTGTGCCTGGGCGAAACCAGCCATCGCCTCGTCTCCATGCACGGTCACTCCCGCGGCGGTGAACTCCTTCATGATGCGCGGCAGCACGGCATCGGCAATGTCCTGATGCACCAGCAGCGACTCCGCGGCGTTGCAGACCGACGTGCGGTGGGTCTTGGCGTTGACGACGATACGGACGGCCATGTCCACGTCGGCCGACGCGTCGACGTAGACGTGACAGTTGCCGATACCGGTCTCGATGACCGGGACGGAGGCCTCGCGCACCACAGTGTTGATGAGGTCCGCACCGCCACGAGGGATCACCAGGTCGACCAGGCCACGTGCCGTCATCAGGGCCCGCCCGCTGTCCCGTCCGCCCCCGACGAGAAGGCTCACCGCCGCGGGCGGGAGCCCGCGGGCGGACATGGCTCCCCGCAGCACGTCCACCAACGCGGCGTTGGTGCTGGAAGCGGCCGAGCCCCCGCGCAGGATGACCGCGTTACCTGACTTCAGCGCCAGGCCGGCTGCGTCCACGCTGACGTTGGGGCGGGCCTCGTAGATCATGCCGACAACGCCCATGGGCACCCGCACCTGCCGGATGGCCAGCCCATTCGCCAGCCGCGAGCCTCGCACGATCTCACCAACGGGGTCCGGAAGCGTCGCCACGGTGCGCAGGCCCTCTGCGCTGTCTGCGACCCGCCCGGCGTCGAAGCGGAGCCGGTCGAGCAGGTTCTGCGGCATTCCGGCGTCGGCGCCGCGCTGGAGGTCCTCGGCGTTGGCCCGCTCCACCTGCTCGGCCTGCTCCACCAGCGCATCAGCCATGGCGAGCAGCGCCGCGTCCTTCTCACCTCGTGTCAGGAGGGCCAGCCGGCGGGAGGCCAGGCGGGCGGCACGCGCGACGCGGTGCACCTCCTGCACCACGCCGTCGTCGATCTCGGTCTCCAGCAACGGGCTCATCATGCTCCTCGGCTCGGGTCAGGCATCTACAACACCACCAGGTCGTCGCGGCGCACCACCGTGCGCGCAGCCCTGCCGGATGCGCGGGGTCGGGCGTGCTCGGCGGCAGAGGTGTCGAGGCGGCGTCCCACGAGCGGCGCCAGATCGCCGGAAGCGTAGTTCACCAAGCCTCGGGCCACCACCGAGCCGGCCGGGTCACAGAGCTCCACGGTGTCGCCGGCTACGAACCGGCCCTCGATGGCGGTCACTCCGACGGGCAACAGGGAGCGCTGGCGCTGGACCACGGCAGCGACTGCCCCCCGGTCGAGGATCAGCCTGCCCCGCGCGTTGGCGGCGTGCGCCAGCCAGCGGCGACGAGCCGACTTGCGTTCGCCGGTGGGCGCGAAGTACGTGCCCACGTCCTCACCGGCCAGGGCGTCTGCGGCGTTCTCGGCGCTGGTCACCAGGACGGTCACGCCCTCCTGGGTGGCCATCTGGGCGGCAGCTACCTTGGAGGCCATGCCCCCGGTGCCGACTCCTGACCCCATCACCGAGATGTCGACCTCGACGACCTCCTCGGGGTGGCGAACCGTGGAGATGCGCGAAGCCGCGGGTTCGCCCGGGTGCATGTCGTACAGCGCGTCCACGTCGGAGAGCAGGATGAGCGCATCGGCGTTGACCAGGTTGGCGACCAGGGCTGCGAGCCGGTCGTTGTCACCGAAACGGATCTCGTCGGTGGCGACCGCGTCGTTCTCGTTGATCACCGGCACCACCTCGAGCTCGAGCAGCCGCTCGAGCGTCCGGGAGGCGTTGACGTAGTGCTTGCGCCGGTGCAGGTCGTCGGCAGTGAGCAGCACCTGCCCCACGTTCATGCCGTGCAACGAGAAGGCCTGCGTGTAGGCCGCCATCAGGCTGCCTTGTCCGGCACTGGCCGCCGCCTGCTGAGTAGCCAGGTCCTTGGGCCGACGCGCCAGGCTCAGCGGGGTCATTCCGGCGGCGATGGCACCCGACGAGACCAGCAGCACCTGCGTGCCTGCCGCCCATCGCTTGGCGATGACGGTAGACAAGGCCTGCAGCTGGTAGGCGTCGATTCCCCCGCTCGACGCGGTGATGGAGGAGGATCCCACCTTGACCACGACACGGTGAGCCTCGCGCAGCACCGAGCACAGATCGTCCACATTCAGCATACTAATACACTCGACAACATATTCATGCACCCCCGCGGTCTCGCAGCCGTGGTCGCTCCCCTCAGTCGTGCTCCCCGGCTGACCCGGGCCCACCTCGCTCCGCGGCCAGCTCGGCGCGGGCCCGCGCCGCCGCGTCCATCTTGTCCCGGAAGGACTGACGCTTCTCGGTCCGGGTGGGGCGCGCGCCCTCCTCCAGACGCGGGTCGCTGCCCCGCACTCCCAGCAGCTCCGCGCCGCTGGACATCGTGGGCTCCCAGTCGAAGACGACCGCGTCGCCGTCGGGGCCGACCAGGACCGTCGACCCCGCGACCGCCCCGGCTTTGAGCAGGGCTTCCTCCACCCCTAGCCGGTTGAGCCGGTCAGCCAGGTAGCCAACCGCCTCGTCGTTGGCGAAGTCGGTCTGCCGCACCCAGCGGGTGGGGCGCTCGCCGAGCACGCGGAAGACCTCCTCCTCGCCGACCCGTTCGCGCACCACCTCGAACCCCTGCTCGTCCGCGGCCACCGGACGCAGCACGCGTCGAGCAGGCTCGGCCGGCGGTCGCGAGCGGCGCGCTCGCTCGACGTGCCCGGCCAGAGCGAACGCGAGATCCTTCAGGCCCGTGTGGGCGACCGCGGAGACGATGTGCACCTCCAGGCCGCGTTCGCGCAGGTCGGGGGCGACCATCTCGGCGAGCTCACGCGCCTCGGGGACGTCGGCCTTGTTCAGCACCACCACGCGGACCCTTTCGCCGAGGGGAACCCCGCCCAGCGAGGCCTCCGGAACGTAGGCCTCCAGCTCGGCTTCGATGACGTCGAGGTCGCTCAGGGGGTCACGACCCGGCTCCAGGGTGGCGCAGTCGACCACATGCACCAGGACGTGGCAGCGCTCCACGTGGCGCAGGAAATGCAGGCCCAGACCACGACCGCGGCTGGCCCCCGGGATCAGCCCCGGGACGTCTGCGACGGTGAACCGAGCCTCGCCGGCGGAGACGACCCCGAGGTGAGGAACCAGGGTGGTGAAGGGATAGTCGGCCACCTTCGGCTTCGCCGCACTGAGCACCGAGACCAGCGAGGACTTGCCGGCCGAGGGGAAGCCGATCAGCGCGACGTCCGCGAGGGTCTTCAGCTCCAGGACCACGTCGCGCTCCTCGCCCGGCTCCCCGAGCAGAGCGAAGCCGGGCGCCTTGCGTCGCGGCGAGGACAGCGCCTTGTTGCCCAGTCCGCCACGACCACCTCGCGCCACCACGTACTCCGTGCCGTCGCCGACCAGGTCGGCCAGGAGGCGCCCGTCGCGGGTGCTCACCACCGTGCCGTCGGGCACGGCCAGTACGAGGTGGGCACCGGAGGAGCCGTGACGTTCGCTGCCTTGACCCGGCTGACCGTTCGGAGCGTCACGGTGCGGGCCCCGATGGAACTCCAGCAGCGTGGTCACCGACGTATCGACACGCAAGGTCACGTCACCGCCGTTGCCCCCGTTGCCGCCGTCTGGGCCACCGAGCGGCTTGAACTTCTCGCGGTGCACCGACGCCACTCCACGGCCCCCGGCGCCGCCGCGTGCATGCAGCACGACGCGGTCAACGAAGGTGGACATGACTCATTGTTTCATCGGCGCCGGCCGTGTGCGCCTCCCGCGCGTCAGTGTTCCGAGGGGGACGGGTGCTGCCACCGGCCGTCGTCGGCGTGGCGCGCGGACCCGGCTCAGGCCGAGGCGGTTTCGGAGACGATGTTCACGGTCTTGCGGCCGTGACGGGCTCCGAACTCGACGGTGCCCTCGACGAGGGCGAACAACGTGTCGTCCGACCCACGACCCACGCCCACTCCGGGATGGAAGTGCGTTCCGCGCTGACGCACGATGATCTCGCCGGCATTGACCAGCTGACCGCCGAAGCGCTTGACGCCCAGGCGCTGCGCGTTGGAGTCGCGACCGTTCCGGGTTGAGGATGCACCCTTCTTGTGTGCCATGCGTACTGCCCTACCTTCGTTCGCTCTGCGATGTGGTGGCCGCCTTCCCGGACACGGTCCTACGACCGGCCCGGGACACGGTCTCAGGCGTTGATTGCGGTGATCTTGACCTCGGTCAGTGGCTGACGGTGACCTTGGCGCTTCTTGTAGCCCGTCTTGTTCTTGAACTTCTGGATGACGATCTTGGGGCCCTTGACGGGGCGAACGACCTCGGCCGTCACCGTGGCCTTGGCCAACGCCGATGCCTCCGAGGTGACCGTGTCGCCGTCGACCAGCAGCAGCGGAGCGAGCTCCACCGACTCACCCGCAGGTGAACCGACCTTGTCGATGACCAGGACGTCGCCGACGGCGACCTTCTCCTGGCGCGCTCCGGCGCGAACGATGGCGTACACGGGTGACTCTCTTTCTGCAGTGACAACGGCGGGAGACAGTTCCCGATCACGAAGTGAAGGCACGCCCGACAGGCGATGCGCCGACCTCCAAGGGTAAGGCCTGGGCCCGCGCGGGCAAAACCGCTCAGACCTTGCTCAGGCCTGCTCGTCCTCGGGTGTGGTGGCCGCTGGCGGCCCGGCGGGGGCGACCACTCGACCTCGCGCGCGGCGCTGCCGTCGCGGCACGGTCGAGGCTGCCTCCGGGTCCGGCCGACTCTCGGGGGCCACGTCGGCCTCGGGCTCCGGCTGGCTACCAGAGGGATCGGGGGCTTCGGCTTCCTGTGTTCGCGGGTGAGCCACCCCTGCTCCGACTTCTTCCCCGGATCCTGCGCTCTCGGCACCGTGACTGCTCGCGTTCACCGCGGCCGCGTGCGCAGCGGCGGCGATCTGAGCCGCCGTCGGACCCGACGGAGTCTTCGCAGCGCCCGAGTGCGAGTCCGAGCCTGTCGAGCCGGACCCGTTCGCCCCGCGAGACTTGCGCGAGCCGCGACCACGACCACCAGAGCGACCCTGGTCGCCGCCGCCGGCGTCGACCGGCTCGCTGTGGACGATGATGCCGCGACCTGCGCAGTGGCCGCACGACTCGGAGAACACCTCGACCAGACCCGAGCCCACCCGCTTGCGGGTCATCTGAACCAGCCCCAGTGAGGTCACCTCCGCGACCTGGTGTTTGGTGCGGTCCCGGCCCAGGCACTCCAACAGGCGCCGGACCACGAGGTCACGGTTGCTCTCCAGCACCATGTCGATGAAGTCGATGACGATGATCCCGCCGACGTCGCGCAGCCGCAGCTGCCGCACGATCTCCTCGGCGGCCTCGATGTTGTTCTTGGTGACGGTCTCCTCCAGGTTGCCGCCGGAGCCCACGAACTTGCCCGTGTTGACGTCGACGACCGTCATCGCCTCGGTCCGGTCGATGACCAGGGAGCCGCCGGAAGGCAGCCAGACCTTGCGGTCCATGGCCTTGGCCAAGGCCTCGGTGACCCGCAGCTCGGCGAAGACGTCCTGCTCGCTCGACCACTGCTCGACCCGTGGCCGCAGGTCGGGTGCCACCCGTTCGATGTACTGGCTGACGTCCCGCCACGCTTGGTCACCGGAGACGATGAGCTTGGCGAAGTCCTCGTTGAAGACGTCGCGGATGACCCGCACGGTCATGTCGGGCTCGGAGTGCAGCAGCACGGGTCCGGAAGCGGTCTTGGTCTTGGACTCACTCCTGGACTTGATCTGCTCCCACAGAGCCGTCAGCCGCTCCACGTCGGCCCGCAGGTCGGCCTCACTGGCCCCCTCGGCGGCCGTCCGCACGATCACTCCCGCGTCCTCGGGTACGACCTCCCGCAGGATCCGCTTCAGGCGGGCACGCTCGGTGTCGGGAAGCTTGCGTGAGATCCCGGTCATCGAGTTACCCGGCACGTACACCAGGAACCGGCCCGGCAACGAGACCTGAGAGGTCAGACGGGCACCTTTGTGCCCGATCGGGTCCTTGGTCACCTGCACCAGCACGTTCTGTCCGGAGGTGAGGGCGTTCTCGATCCGCTTGGCCTGGTTGACCTCCAAACCTGCAGCGTCCCAGTTCACCTCCCCGGCGTAGAGCACGGCGTTGCGTCCCTTGCCGATGTCGACGAAGGCGGCCTCCATGCTCGGCAGGACATTCTGTACTCGCCCGAGGTAGACGTTGCCGACACTGGTCGACTGGTCGTCGCGCGACACGTAGTGCTCGACCAGGACGTCGTCCTCCAAGACCCCGATCTGGGTGCGGTCCGGCATCCCGCGCACCACCATGACGCGCTCGACGCTCTCCCGGCGTGCGAGGAACTCGGCCTCACTGATGACGGTACGGCGACGCCCGACCTCTCGCCCCTCACGCCGACGCTGCCGCTTGGCCTCCAGCCGGGTGGAGCCACGTACCCCGGTGACCTCGTCGCGAGCGCCGCGCTCCGGGGACTCCGAGCGACGCCGTCGACGCCGTCGCTTGCTGCCCTCGGACTCCTCGCCCTCGCCGCTGTCCGAGGATGGTTCGGACTTCGCCGCGGACGACTCGTCGTTCTGAGTCTTCGACCTCTGCTGCCCACCCTTGTTCTTGCTCTGGCCCGCACCCTGCTTGCTCTGGCCCGCAGCCTGCTTGCTCGACCCGCCGTCATCGCTCTCGCCTGCGACGGCTTCGTCGCCGCTGTCGGTGGCCTGGCTGGAGTCGTTGGCCGACCCGGAGTCGGCGTCGCCACCCGAGCGGCCTCGACCACGACCCCGGCCCTTGCCGCCCCGCTTCCGCCGCCGACCCTTGGACGAACCGCTCTCACCCTGACCCCCGGACGAGCCTTCGTCGGCCGCCCCGGCCTCGTCAGCGCCTCCGTCCTCGTCCTTGTCCGGCCCGTCTGCGGAGGCATGCTCGGAGGAGTCTTCCTCTGGCGCCGAGGCACCCTGCGACGGGTGCTCCGATCCCGAGGTTTCCTCGTCCTTGCCCTCCGTCCGGCTCCTGCGCGGCTTGCGCGCAGGCAGCTCGCTGAGGTCCGGCGCCTGGAAGATCAGACCGAAACCGGGGGGCGCGGGGGTGGTGACCGAGGACTCGTCGGGCCCGCCCGGGCCCGGCGTGCCGGACTCTGCCGAGCCCGTCGTCGATGGGTCGTCCGTCGTGGACATGGTGTCCTCTCGTGCCCCGCCGGAGGGCCCACCCCGGGCCTGGTCGGCCCACCGTCCGTGGGGCGGTCGCGTCGTCGGACCCGTCAGGGCCGGACGGAAGCTCGTCCGTGCGCCACCTCGGTTCGCGCACCTCGCGCGTCACCAGTGCGGCACCGACGACACTGCTGGCCCACCATCTCCTCGCGCGCATCGTGATCGCGCCGCAGGGCCTGTCGTCGGGTTCCACGGCGGGGGTGGGTGCCGCGGAACCATCGGCAGTATCGCACAGACGCACCCTCAGCTATCGCACGTCGGCCACGACAAGCCCGGCGCGAGCCTTGGGAACAAACCAGGTGGACTTGCGTGGCATCGCCGAGCGTTGCTTGTTCACCCGCACGAAGTCCTCGACCGTGACCGGCGCGATCAGCAGCGCCAGATCGGCCCGACCGTCGTCCACCGCGGCGCACAGCCAAGACGCAGGGTAGTCACCTCCCACGTAGGTGATCCGTTCGTCGGCAGGGTCCCAGCGAAGCAGGTCCCGCAGCACGAGCTGCTCCACCCGGGAGTGGTCCATTCGGTCGACGGCCGGCGCGTCCGGGTCACCAGAAGGCAGTCGCACGGAGTACCCCCGGCCGGCCGTGTACACGTGCATCACGCCCGCGGTCAGTGGAGTGTCCAGCGGGAGGTCGGCTGGTTCCACGTGTGCGCCGGCGTCGCTCAGGGCCTGCAGCGGCTCCCCCATCTGCGCCGGCCAGTCGCGGATCAAGCGGTGGTACGGGCGCAAGGCCAGCGACGACGCCGTGGTGATCACCGCGAGGAACTCGTCCAGCCCGGCGAGCTGGGCCGCCAGGGTGCGATGGTTTCCGTCGGCGACCACGAGCTCGCCGCCCCCGGCGAGGGAGCACAGGCGTGCCACCGTGTCCTCGTCGGTGACCGTCCACACCTCGTGCCGGCGCCCGGCGGCGTCGTGGTCGACCACGTCGGGCTCGCCCGCCTGCGTGCACACCCGCGCCAAGGCGGCCTGCAGCTCCTCCGCGCGCTCGGTCTGCACCAGCAGCACCGCCGAGAGCAGATGCCCGATCTGCTGCACCAGCGCGACTCGCTGGCGCACCTTGCCGATGAAGACATCCTCGTTGCGGATCACCCGTCCGGGCTGCCCTGCCTCGGTGGAGATCTCACCCGTGTCGACCATGGCGAACAGTCCGAGGCTGCTCGGGCCGTCGTCGGCGCTGATGCGGTAGACGGCGACCATCTGCTCGACGGCGCGGTAGCGCGCCTCCTGCTGGGCTTGCGCCCACCGGCGGCCCGCGGCGGGCAGCGCCGCCGCGAAGTCCTCCGGGTCGGCGCCAGGCGCCCGATGGGGCATCTCCACCGCCAAGGCACTGTGCGGGTTGTCGCGCAGGATCTGGGTGACCTCGGCGTCGTCGGCGAACTCGTCGTAGTTCTGCGCGCCTGTGCCGCCGGTACTGACCCAGGCGCGGGTGACCGGCGAGACGGCGGTATGGGATGGGGCGCTCATGTGCAGGCAGGGTACGCCTCACGGTGCGTGTCCGGGCCGAGGTGAGATGCCTCACGGTGGCGGTGGCCAGGGACGCGGGGCGGCCTTGTTAGTCTGATCGCTCCGCAATCACGAGCCTCGAGGTGGAGCAGCGTGCGCGTCTACAACTTCGCCGCGGGGCCGGCCACAATGCCCCTCGACGTCCTGACCCGAGCCCAGTCCGAGCTGACCGACTGGGCTGATGAGGGTATGTCCGTCATGGAGGTCAGCCACCGCAGCGCTGCCTTCGTGCGGACCGCCGAGGGGGCCGAGTCGAGGCTGCGGTCGCTGCTCGGGCTCGGCGACGACTACGAGGTGCTCTTCCTCCAGGGCGGCGCGACCGGTCAGTTCTCCGCGGTTCCGCTCAACCTCACGGCCCCCGGGGCGACGGTGGACTACGTCAACACCGGTGCGTGGTCCGCGAAGGCGATCAAGGAGGCCCGCAAGTACGCGCAGGTGCGGGTGGTGGCCGATGAGGAGGCCACGGGCTACGCATCGGCGCCGGAGCCGGGCACCCTGGCCTCCGGGCCCGGTGCGGCGTACCTGCACTACACACCGAACGAGACCATCGGCGGTGTCGAGTTCGGCTACGTTCCCTCGGTCGAGGCGCCGCTGGTCGCCGACATGTCCTCGACGATCCTGTCCCGGCCTATCGACGTCTCACAGTTCGGCCTCATCTACGCCGGAGCCCAGAAGAACCTCGGACCCGCGGGACTGTGCGTGGTCATCGTGCGCACCGACCTGCTGGGGCGGGCGCGCCCGGAGACGCCGTCGGTGTGGGACTACAGGCAGATGGCCGCAGCCGGCTCGATGCTGAACACCCCGCCGACCTTCGCGTGGTACCTGCTCGGGCTGACCCTGGAGTGGATCGAGCAGACCGGTGGCCTGTCGGCGATGGCCGAACGCAACCAGGCCAAGGCCGCCATGCTCTACGCCTCGATCGACGGCTCGGACTACTACTCCAACCCGGTGGCACCGGACGCGCGCAGCTGGATGAACGTGCCGTTCCTGCTCGCCGACCCCTCGCGCGAGGCCGACTTCCTGGCCGGCGCCAAGGCCGCGGGGCTGGCCAACCTCGAGGGCCATCGCTCCGTCGGGGGGATGCGGGCCAGCATCTACAACGCGATGCCGCTGGAGGGCGTGCGCGCGTTGACCGACTACATGGCCGACTTCGAAAGGCACCACGCGTGACCGAGCGCATCAAGACCTACAACGCCATCAGCCCGATCGGGCTGGCCCGCCTGCCCAAGGACTGGGAGGTGGGCCCCGACGTTGCCGAACCGGACGCTCTCATTCTGCGCTCGGCCGACCTGCACGCCGAGGTGATCCCTGACTCCGTGCTCGCGGTGGCCCGAGCGGGCGCCGGGACGAACAATGTTCCGGTCGAGAAGCTCAGCGCGCGTGGCGTCGCGGTCTTCAACACCCCCGGCGCCAACGCCAACGCCGTCAAGGAGCTGGTCATCGCCGGCATGCTTCTGGCCGCCCGCAACATCTGGCCGGCCGCGCACTTCACCGCGGGCCTCGCCGGAGCCGCGGAGGATCTGAACCCGACGGTGGAGAAGGCGAAGAAGCAGTACGCCGGCTTCGAGCTACCCGGTCGCACTCTCGGGGTTATCGGCCTGGGGGCGATCGGGGTCCTGGTGGCCAACGCCGCAGCCTCGCTGGGGATGAGGGTGGTGGGCTACGACGCCGCTCTGACCGTCAGCCGCGCCTGGCAGCTGTCCTCAGTGGTGGAGCAGGCCGGTTCGCTCGACGAGCTCTTCTCGCGCTCGGACATGGTGACCGCCCACGTGCCGCTGGCCAACGGGACCAGAGGCCTGATCGGGGCGGAGCAGATCGCCCGGATGCGCCCCGGCGCCACGGTGCTGAACTTCGCCCGCAGCGGCATCGTCGACGACGACGCCGTCCTGGCCGCGCTGGACGACGGCCGCCTGCACGCCTACATCTGCGACTTCCCCTCCCCCAGGCTGGTCGCGCACCCGAAGGTGGTCGCCCTGCCGCACCTGGGTGCCTCGACCGCCGAGGCGGAGGAGAACTGCGCTGTCATGGCCGCCGACCAGGTGCGCGAGTACCTGACCGACGGCAATATCCGCAACAGCGTCACCTTCCCGAACGCACAGCTGCCCCGCACCCCGGGGACCACCCGCATCGCCATCGTCAACGCGAACGTGCCCAACATGGTCGGCCAGATCTGTGCCGTGCTGGCCTCGGCCGGGCACAACCTGGCGGACCTGCTCAACACCTCCAGGGGCGAGCTGGCCTACACCCTCATCGACGTGGAGGGTGAGGTCGGCGCCGATGTGGTGCGGGAGGTGGAACAGGTCGACGGGGTTCTGCGGTTGCGCGTGCTGTAGTGCCGCGCTCAGTGGTCCACGCTCTCGCGCCAGCTTCGGCGCAGCGCAGCGAGGGAGGCTTACACGGCCGGGCGCTCCTCGCTCCGCTCCCGGTGGACGGCGTGGACGCGTCGGGTCGGTGCGCCGACCAGTGAGCGCGCCACGACGCCTGCGGGAAGGTCGATACGACCCAGCCGGGGCAGCAGCGCGATGCCGAAGCCATCGGCCACCAGCGAGAGCCGGCTCCCGAGATGCTCGACGACGGCACCGACCCGGTAGGTCAGTCGGCGGGAGTCCAGGGCTGCCAGCAGCCAGTCGCTGAACACCCCGGGGGTCTCGTCGATCCACGTCTGCCCGTCCAGGTCCCCCAGGTCGACGCCGTGCGGCCCCACGGGCACGGCGTGGTCGGCGCGCAGCACCAGGTCGACCGTGTCAAGCCCCAATGGCTGCGAGCGGACGCCGCCCTGCACTGGCACGTGCCGGTCGGTCCAGTCGTGCGTCACGGCCACGTCCACCTCGCCCCGACGCACCGCCGCCACCGACTGCTCGGGAGTCAGCTCGCGCAGCGTGAGCTGCAGCTCGGGGTGGTTCCTACGCAGGGCCGATGCGGCCGGGAGCAACAACGCCCGTAGGCCGGTCGGGAAGCTGGCCAAGGTCATGTCCCCGAAGACCCGGCCTTCCAGCCGCTCCAGCTCGGCTCGCGCCTGTTCGTCGAGGGCTTGGACCTGTTCGGCCAACCTCACCAGCACGGCGGCCGCATCCGTCGGAACGTTGCTGCGACCGCGGCGCACCATGATCGGCTGCGCCACGTGCTGCTGGAGACGGCCCAGCTGTTGGCTCACGGCCGAGGGGGTGCAGCGCAGCCGGTCCGCTGCAGCCAGCACACTTCCCTCCTCGACCACCGCTTGCAGGGTGACCAGGTGCTCCGGGCTGAACATGTAGGTTTCGTGACATATCTAGTGTAGTTCGTGTGACTTTTCCTTATCTATTCAGTCAGAGACAGTGAGTGTCGCCGCGCCCGGGACCCACCCGGGCGACCCTTCACCGTCACGTCAGAAAGGACCATCCGTCATGGCCACGTTCCTCACCCTCACCATCCTGTCGGTCGTCACGCTGTACGCCCTCGGCTCCTCGCAGACCCTGACCGGCACCACGAACCCAAGCCGTGCGGTGGTGCCGACCCTCGGCCGCGGCGTGCGCACCCTGGCGCACCTGGGTGCCTCGTGGCGCCCGGTCGCGCACATGCGCGGCTGAGCACACCCGACGCCGGACCTCCACCCCGTCAGGCCGGGAGGATGTTGTGGTTGATGCGCAAGACGTTGTCCGGGTCGTACCGACCCTTCAGCTGGGCAAGCCTTTCGTAGGTCGCGGCCCCGTACGCGGCGCGCACCCGGTCGGGCTCGTCGGGACCGAGGAAGTTCACGTACGGCCGCCCCGTCCCATGGGGCTGCATAGCCTGCCACGCTCCCCGTACCCAGTCGATATGGGACCCCGCCATCTCCGGCCGGTCCCACACACCGATGATGTTGAGCACGAAGCGGATGTCGCGATGCGCGAAGGCAGACCCCCCGGCGGGCTCCTCGCTGACGGCACCCTCCACGTGGTGGAGGTGGACCACGGACAGCGGGAACAGCCCACTCAGGGCGGCAGCCTGGTCCACGAGGCGATCCAGGCCTTCGTCGTCGACCTCGGCCAGGTACTCACTCTTCCAGTAGGTACCTAGACCGGCTGGGGCGGACTCATCGAAGAGGGACTGCAGCACCGTGTAGGGGATCGGGCCGAGGACGTCGGCCACGGGCTCGGCGAGGTCGCGGAGCGGGCGAAGGTCCTCCTCCGCCACCGCCTGGTCGCCCAGATGGCACGCAGCGACCCCGACGAGTGGTACGCCCTGGTACTCCTCAGGCAGGAACGGCTCCGGGGGGCCCGTCAGGAAGACCAGCATCGTGGTGAGCTCCGGGGACAGGTCGCGGGTCCAGTCCCGGAAGAACCTCAGCAGGCCCCTGGCTGCCTCGACCGGGAAGAAGATGACCCCGCCGTACACCATCGGCCCCACGGGGTGGACATCGAACTCGAACGAGGTGACCACTCCGAAGTTCCCACCCCCTCCCCGCAGTCCCCACAGCAGGTCCGGGGCACTGCGCCGGTCGGCTGTGACCACCGATCCGTCGGAGAGAACCACGTCGGCAGAGACAAGGTTGTCGGCCGCCAGGCCGTGGCGACGCATGAGCCAGCCGATGCCACCGCCGAGGGTGAAGCCGCCGATGCCGGTGGTGCTCACCAGGCCGCCGGTGGTGGCGAGGCCGAACGCCTGCGTCTCGCGGTCGAGCTCACCCCACAGCACACCGCCCTGCGCCCGCACGGTGCGTGCCCGTGCGTCCACCCTGACGCCCTTGAGGGGTGAGAGGTCGACCACCATGCCGTCGTCACAGCTCCCGAAGCCCGCGACATGATGGCCGCCGCCGCGGACGGCGATCGGCAGGCCGTGGTCACGGGCGAACGTCACGGCCGCGGCAACGTCAGCCGTCCCGCGACAGCCCACGATGACGGCAGGGCGCCGGTCAATGGCGCCATTCCACACCCGCCGGCGCGCCTCATACTCCGGGTCCTGCGGCATGCTCACATGGCCGCGTACGAGGCTACGCAACTGCGCCACAGCGGTGTCACCTAGACGGGGCATCGCGCCACCTCCGCTCACGGCCGAAGCCTAGGCCCTCACCGAGGCTTCGGTCCCGCCACTACTCATCACTGGCCGAGGACCTCTGGGCCAGCCCTACCCGATGGGGGTCACCGGGTTGCGCTCCTGCAGCTCAGCCAGCCGCCTAGCGCCGAGCCAGACGTTGCCAGCCAGATCCCTGACGGTCCAGAATCTCCATGGCAGCCGCTCCGCAGGTGGCGAGCGGCTGCGTCCGAGTGCTGCCAACCATGCCACTACGAGCACAACCAGAGCAACGCTCTCCCCATATGGCGAAGCCACGACCTACGGACGCCGTGAAGATTTCACTCAGCCACCTCACCAGCTAGCCTGACCTGCTTCTCCGGGCACCTGTGTTGAGGCGAGGATCGTCTCGGATAGAGTCAGGTGCCTGGCTGACGGTCACCCTTCCGTGAGATGGCGCATCCACCAGACCCGAGGCGGCGCAGAGAGCCAACTCAGGATGACAGCCGCCAGTGCATTGTGGTCGTCCACTGTCCACCTGATCCTTTAAATTGCCAGGCCCACTGTTCGGACCGACTCGTTCCAGTACTTCGCCACGTCAGCGATGGTTGAGTGAACTCAACGTCCTTCTGGTGTGAGCCTAGCTGGTCGTTGTCGTTTCTGAGTAGGCCAGCCAACCAAGCAAATGCACCGTCTAGGAACGATTTTGCCGTGGAAGCGATCGCTTCTACAACCTCGGGGGGAAGCTTTCCCTTACTCTTGGCTTCGACTGCATCTTCGATCATTTCTTTGGAGACCACGCTCCGAATGTGCTCTACTGCGGCATCGAGCGCCTTATTCTGCTTTCTACCGCCATCGCGTTCCCATGCATAGACGACGCACGACCACCTCTTCGGCCAGTCGTCCCCTCCAACCCCTTGCGCCAGCCGCGCGAGACGCTTGCCATTGAATGGCATCTTTTGCCGTTCCTGGATGTCGCCAAGATTGTGGTGCTTCATCTTTATTATGCCCCTAGGATTGACAGTCATAACCGCCAAACGCACTTCATCTGTGGTATTCCTACGACCGAAGAGCCAGTCGTCCTGAGACTCGTCAACTCGCAAGGAATCCAAGTGCAGAGAGAGCGTCAAGCCATGGCCGCTGGCGGAAATCGATGGAATCCTCTGATCAGTGGCCGCATTACCCACATGCCTTTTCGCGTGACTAGTTGCCGAATGCATGTTCCCGAATCGGGCAAGCCCCTCGAATTCAGCGATCAGGTCGCGAGCTGTCGTGGCGGTTGTCAAGACTTGCTCACTGCTCACAGCAGAAAGAGGACCCAATAAGCGCTGCCTCTTCGGGGATGCGAAACCGGCCTGCTGTTGAAAGTAGGATTTGACCTGTAGCTGCATATCCCCCGGCAGACGATCGTAGAATGATGCGAATCGAGCCTCATCTGTGCCTTCCCGGTTCAGACCCTGGACGATATTTCTCTCACCGGCCAGCAGAAATGATCGAAAATAGCGCTCCCCTAGGAGGGCACCCAATGAATGCGCGTCGATCGTCGCCTGTGACCTAGTTCTTGGAGTATTCATGGTTTTCCTTCTACGTTGGGCGTGCGCTGCGTCGAATGCTGTCGGCCAGGTCGGAGCGGCCAAGGCTCCCCGCATTCGATTCCTCCTCGGTTCACCTCGCCGATGCTGTCGAGATCGGGTCACCGCCATCCACCGGTCCCACCGTTGTAAATCGGGGGCCTGACCCGCTTCTTAATGCGGCCTTAGCGGCCGAGCCCGTCCCGCACCCGGCGGGCACTACGCCTGTGCACGAGCAAGCACGCGGCGCCCCACCGCCGCAAAGTCGGGGATACCCACACGGTCGAACATGTCGACGGCCTCGGCGGCTGTCTTCATGGCCGCCGCAGGGTCGCCGTGCCGCCACTGGGCATCCGCGAGGTCAAGCGTGACTACGCCCAGGGAGGTGTGGTGACCGATCGAGATCTGGATGTCCCGCGCCTGGTGAATGGCCGCCACGGCGCCCGCAGTGTCCTCGTTCATGACCGCGACAAGGCTGCGCACTGTGAGTGCCGCCCCCAGGGCCGGGCGATCCCCCTGCTCTCGAGCGGCGCGCTCCGCCTGTTCGTGGCACTCGGCGGCTCGGGCCGAGTCGCCGGACTCCACCGCCACCCTGCTCATCCCGAGCAGCGCCATCATCGCCCCTCGGGCCTCTCCGACCGTGCGGAAGATGGCCAGGGCCGTGGTCAGGTGACGCCGTGCTTCCCCCAGCTCGCCCAGGGACAGTGACAGCCAACCCAGTCGGGCGCACACCAGGCCTTCCCCGGACTCGTCATCGGCGGCCACGTAGGCGGTGTGCGCCTCCTCCAGATGCTGCCGCGCCCCGACCGGGTCTCCGGCCAGGCGCTCCAGGCTGCCCATGTTGGCTCGCACGAAGGCGAGGGCGGAGGGCCCGGACGCCTTGTGGAACGGCAGCAGTGTCTCCTCCCACACCGGCCACAGCTCACCGAGGCGGCGCGAGATGTTCAGACTGCTGGCCGGGAGCATCATCAGCGAGCCGGCCCGGCCCTCATCCTCACTGAGATGCTCGAGGGTGGCCTGCAGCAGTAGACGCGACTGCTCGACCCGGCGACCACGGGCCGCCAAGACGGCGCGCGCGTGCTGGGCGGAGGCTGCTTCGGCGCGCAGCCCAGCCGCTTCGGCGACGGCTTGGGCGGCCGCGAAACGGTCGTCGGCGGCCTCGGCCGGATCCGGCTGCACCATGCTGAGGTAGATGCCGTCGAACAGCAGAGCGGTGCTCACGGCACGAGGACTGTCCGCCCGCCGGGACTCCTCGAGCGAGCGCGTCAGGTAGTCCCGCATCCCCGGCATCATGATCCCCTTGTTACGGATCTGAAGCACGAACAGCCCCAGCCAGCATCGGGACCGCTGCTCGGGCCATCCAGCCCCGCCGCAGTCGAGGACCGCCTCGAGCAGACGCGCACCTTCGCCGAGGTGGCCGAACCACAGCCAGTACGGCCACAGCTGGGCGGTCATCCACAGCGCCCTGCCCACATCGGCCGAGCGAAGGTACCCCAGCGCCGCCGTGAGATCCGCGTGACAGCGGTCCATCTCGCGTAGACCGTGGAGCCGCTGAGGTCCGCTCGGGACCCCGGTGGCTCCTTCCACCAGGTCGCAGAACCACTCCGCGTGCGCCTCCAGAGCCAAGGTCGTCTCCCCGCGACGGTCGAGCTCCTGGAGGCCGTAGGCCCGCATCGTCTCCAGCAGCCGGAACGCCTCGTGCCCCTCACCGCGTTGCGCCACCACCATCGACTTGTCCACCAGGTCCGCGACGACGGCCGCTATCGCGGTGTCGCTGACCGTGGGCTGAGCGACGACGGCCGACGCCGTCGCGATGTCGAACGGGCCTCGCAGCACGGCCAACCGGCAGAACAGGCTCTGCTCCAGCGGCGACAACAGAGCGAAGCTCCAGGCGACCGTGGCCTCCAACGTCTGGTGGCGCTCCAGCACGGTGCGCCCCCCACCGGACAGCAGCTCGAAGCGGTCGTCCAGACGGTGTGCCACCCCTGCCATCGTGAGGGCGTTCACACGCGCCGCCGCCAGCTCGAGCGCCAGGGGCATCCCGTCCAGCCGCACCGCGATCCGGGCGGCGTCGGTCGCTGTAGTCGAGTCCAGGACGAAGGTGGGGTCCGCGGCGGTGACCCGGTCGAGAAGTAGGCGGCCAGCCTCCGAGCGCATCAGATCTCCCGGCCGCACCGTGGCACCGAGATCGGGGAGCTCCAGCGGGGGGACGCGCCGCACCCGTTCGCCCGCCACCCGCAACGGTTCCCGGCTGGTGGCGAGGACCGTCAAGTGGGGGCAGGCAGGGAGCAGGGCCTCGACGAGTGCCGCGGCGCCGGCAGCCACGTGCTCGCAGTTGTCCAGCACCAGGAGCACATGGTGAGGCCCGATGGCTTCGATCAGCGCGTCGGTGCCGCTGTTGCTGCCCGGACGGAGGTGGAGCGCCCGCGCGACCTCGACGTCAACGGTGGCGGTCCGCTCCAGTGGCCCGAGCTCGACGAAGCCGACGCCGCCGCTGAACTGCACCCCGCCGCTGACAGCCATCTCGAGCGCCAACCGGGTCTTGCCGCAGCCGCCCGCACCGGTCAGAGTGACCAAGCGGTGTTGCGACAGGAGCTGCGAGAGGGCGGCCAGGTCCTCCTCCCGGCCCACGAAGGTGCTCAGCGGTGCGGGCACCCGGCTGGTCAGCGGCGGGCTTCCCGACGGTGAGCCGGTACCCCCAGCGCGGCCCGTCTCCCCCCGGCGGATCCGATCCGCCAGGTCCCGGCTCTCGGCCGAGGGAGCCACGTCCAGCTCTGCCCGCAGCACGCGAGCAAGCGTGTCGAACTGCCGCATCGCCGCCTGGGGCTGACCTGTCTCGGCGTACAGCCTCATCATGGCCTGGTGTGCCTGCTCATCTACGGGGTCCTCGTGCATGAGCTGGGAGAGGAGGACGTGAGCGTCCTCCCACTCACCCCGGTCGAGGCAGTCTTGGGCGATCCGCGCCACGCTCTCGCGGTGGAGCTGACGGAGCGACTCTCGTCGCGACTCTGCCCACTCCGCGTAGCGGTCATCCGGCAGGAGCTCCCCGCCGTACAGCTCCATGGCGGTACGAACCTCTGCGATGGTCTGGCTCCGAGAGTGCCGCTCGAACTCGACGACGTCGACCCACACCATCCCCGGCTCGCCCAGGCTCACCCACTGCTGTTGCAGGTGCAGGATCTCGTGGCCATCGGCCCCGACACTCGAGATGGCCCGTCGAGCCGCGGACAGCGCCTGGTGCAGGTTGTTCGACGCCGCGGGCGGGTCGAGGTCAGGCCACAGGTGATCGATGAGCTGTTCGCGGTGCAGGCGGTGGCGCGGAGCGAGGGCGAGCAGCTTGACCAGGTGCCGCGCCTTGGTCAGCCGCCACGACTCGGGAGCCACCTCCCGGGAGCAGACCGCGACCGAGAAAGTGCCGAGCAGGCGAACCTCTACTCGAGACGCTTCGCACCTGCCCCCAGTCCCGGTGAGCCGGCTCACGCGCCCCAGTATGCCCGTGGAGCGTCGAGTCTGCCTGTCTCTCAGCCCGCCTGGCCGAGCGGGCGGTGCAGGGACGCGGCGAGCAGCGTGGGGACATCAGCGCGAGGCCTTCATCGAACGTCAGTGAGGGCCGGATTCTCGTGCTGGCGCCGCCCGAAGGGCCGGCGCTAACCTCGGGCTATTCGCTCCTTGAACGCGTGGGAGGGTGCTATGACCAGCATCGATGAGTCCATACACGACAGCGACCAGGCCGCAGCGCTGGATGCTCTGCGCCGCAGGGTCTCTGGCGTGCTCGTCACTCGCGAGGAAGCGGAATGGGATCTGGCCAGGATGCCCTGGCTGGTGAACATTCCCCAGGACCCGCTGGCGGTGCTCACCGTGCGAGACGTCGACGACATCGTGGCCGCCGTGGGCTGGGCGGGTGAGCACGGGGTGCAAGTGACAGCGCAGCCGACCGGTCATGGGGCGAACGACGCGTTGGAGGGCGCGCTGATTCTGCGCACCGGCGCCTTGGGGGGTATCGAGGTCGACACCGAGCGCGCCACGGCGTGGGTCGGCGCGGGCGTGCGAGCCGGCGAGCTGTGTACGGCGCTGGACGGCACCGGCCTGACCTACCTGTGCGGGTCCAACTCGGACCCGACGGTGGTGGGCATGACGATCACCGGTGGGATCAGCTGGCTAGGCCGCGCCTACGGCATCGGATCGGACAGCATCCTCGCTGCCGAGCTCGTGGATGCCGGCGGCGTCTTGAGGCAGGTCAGCGCGACCGAGGACCCCGAGCTCTTCTGGGCACTGCGAGGCGGCGGTGGGGACTTCGGCATCATCACGCGCCTCCAGCTGGCCCTCCATCCGGCGCCGCACCTGTACGGGGGTCAGATGATGTGGCCCGCTGAGCACATGCACGATGTGCTGACGGCGTTCCGGGACGTGACGCGCACGGCACCGGAGGAACTGAGCCTGTGGTTCCATCTGTGGAACTTCCCGCCGATACCGGAGGTGCCCGAGCCGCTGCGCGGACGGTCGTTCACGGGTGTGGTGCTCACGTTCCTGGGTTCACCGGAGGACGCCGAGGCCCATCTGGCCCCACTGCGCGCCGTGGCCGGTCTGGCCATCGACACCGTGGGGATCGTCGGCCCGGGCCAGCTCGCCGACCTCGCTGCCGAGCCGACGGAGCCGATGCCGGCCATGCAGTGCAGCCGCTTGATGGACGGCCTCGACGACGCCACTATCGCCGCGCTGACGGAGGTAGCGGGTCCAGGCAGCGGATCCCCGCTGCTCATCGTCCAGATCCGCCACCTCGGCGGGGCCTTCGCC
Organism: Ornithinimicrobium sp.; assembly: GCF_035267225.1. Lineage (GTDB taxonomy): Bacteria > Actinomycetota > Actinomycetes > Actinomycetales > Dermatophilaceae > Ornithinicoccus. The sequence goes on along the minus strand of NZ_DATFMA010000071.1, from coordinate 4,986 downwards.
CGCCCCGTGCCGGACGGTGGCGCGCACGGGCCGGTCGCCGAGGAGTACAGCCTCTTCGCCCTCGGTGTGCCGGCCGTCCCCGAGCTCGTCCAGGTGATCCTCGCCACCTTCGCTCGGGTCGAGGGAGCCGTCGGGGACGCGACCAGTGGACGCACCTTGCTGAACTTCCTCGAAGTCGGCGAGGATCCCTCGAGGTGGTGGGACGAGCCGACCCGCGACCGGCTCGCGGCAGCCAAACGCACCTACGACCCCCACGGCACCATCCGCAGCAACCGCCCGGTGCTCGTCTAGAGGTTGTGCGACACGTCTCTGCACCCCGTCGCCCCCACGATCGGGAGGTCGCCGCGAGCAGCGTCGATCCACGCGGCGGAGTAGACGTGGCCGCCCACCGTCACAAAGCGTCCACAGGCGAGGACGTGGCTCGGGCGGCGCAGCGCAGGGGTGACCATCTCGGCACAAAACGAGCCAGCGGTTACGTCGATGGACACCTCGATGTCGGTGAAGTCCAGGACCACGCCGGTGAGTGGGTACCAGCACTTGTAGGAGGCCTCCTTCATGCTAAACATCGCTGCCAGAAGGTCGGCGTGGGCGGAGGCCCCACGCCTCTCTTCCGCGTCCGTGAGCACCACTGACGCCAGGTCGGGACCCACTGAGTCGAGGTCCTCCACGTCCACACCGATCCCGCTCATCTCCGTGCGCACGGCCGTCACGGCGACGGCGAGGTGTGGGCAGTGCGCGATGCTTCCGGTCGAGCCTGCCGGCCAGGCGGGGGTCCGGTCCGAACGGCGACCCACCTCTCCCCTAACGTGCAGCCGTCTGAGGGCGGCGTGAGCCGCGTCCCGGCCGGCGCGGAACTCCCGCTCCCGTGCGGACTCCGGCAGGGCGGAGGCCCGGCTGAGCTCGACCTCGTAGGCACCGACGGACGCAGGCACCAGGCCACGCAGGACAGCGGACTCGCGTGGCCTCATCCGAAGGGGTTCCCCTGGGGCGGCCCGTCGAAGGCCCCGTAGTCGCGAAGCAGCTCCTCGACCTCGGGCAGGTCGGTGAACGCGCCCTCGACCTGGTCCGGGCCGCTCACCCGATGCGCGTTCGTGCGGAGGTAGTCGCGCAAAGCGGCGTCGAACCGATCCTCGCCCACGGCCTCGCGCCCAGCCAGCAGGACGGCGGCACCCTGCTCGTACACGCCCTCGTAGTAGTAGCCGAAGCCGCCTTGCTCGGCCCAGTACGCCATGGGGTATCCCAGGTAGCCAGCGATGTCGTCGTCGACGTCCTCGAGCGCGAAGTCGTCCTCTGTCCCGGTCACCACCGCCTGAGCGAAGGTGGCGACGGACTCATCGACCCAAGGATGGCGAGCCTGGTTGTTCCCGACGAGGGCGTAGGCCCACTGGTGGGCCAGCTCGTGGGCGACCAGGCCGTCGAGCCGTCGCCCCGGGAGGTCGCCGTAGAGCAGCGCGGTGGGCGACTCGATCCCGGACATCCGCGAGGGGGTCACAGTCACCGACAGGTCGTCGTAGGGGAAGTCGCCCAACAGCTCCTCGAGCCGGGCCAGGTACTCCACGTGGGCCTCCAGCCAGTCCTGGACACCGACCCGTGTGCCAGCGGTCGGCACACCCACCCGGACCCGAACGCCGTGGGCCTGCGTCGTCTCCACCTCCATCCGGCCGACCGAGACCGCAATGTTGCGCACGGCAGCAGCCTCGAAGCGATGCTCAGTCCACCCGGAACGCGTCGCGGGCTCGGCGCCGGTCGGAGACCCGGTGCCGAGGACCTGGTACTCCTCGGGCGCGGTGACCGTCATGGACGCCAGCTCGAAGTCTTCGCTGGTCGCGGTCTCCCCCGGCAGTTCGACGGCGTGGTCGCGCGCCCAGCCCTCCTCTCGCACCCAGGCAAGCAAGGGAAAGCCGCCAGCGAACCAGGCCATCTCCGCCTCCGGGTCGACGCCCAGGCGCTCTTCGCTGGTCTCGGCAAGGTTCAACCTGAAGTCGAGGTCGACCTCGACCTCCTCACCCTCGTCGCGGCACGACGACAGAGGAAGTTGGACCAGTGTGCCCGGAGCACCTCCAGGCGCACCGGCCTGTCTTTCCACGGGGGTCACCCTCTGCCCGTCCACCGTCGCGGAGGACACCACGAGGCTCGTGCCCTCGCGCGCAGTCGTGGGCCCGTTGGGCCAGGCGCGAAACACCACCTCACAGATGCGGCGATCCGGGGTGAAGACGATCGACTCGGCGCCCCGAGCGCCGCCCAGGTCCTCATCCATGACGATGCTGAGGTCGACCACCGGCCGGTCGCCCCACGGCTCTGCAGCGGTGGTGGTGTCGGTGGGCGTCGACTGCGTCGTGGTGGGCGAACACCCGGCGAGAGACACGCTGGTCACCACGGCCGCCCCGAGGCGACGCCAGCAGAGGGCCAGCACGAAGTGCCACTCCTGTCACAGGATTTGCAGGGGTGTCGCCGGGGAGCCCCCACGACGGAACTGCCTCAGAATACCTGGGCCGGAGCCCGGCCCACGCGGTGCCGCCCGCGAGGCTGCGCGTGGGAGCGATGGCCGACCGACGTGCCCGCGGATACCTGGCGTGAGGCGGCCAATGCCAGGTAGCGCACGACCTGCTCCAACGGGCCCCGCTCGAAGTAGGTGCTCCAGACCCAGGCCAACGCGGTCAGCGCCACCAGCTGAATGAGGAAAGCGACCACAGGATCGCTCGGCATCCACGGCTGGACCAACAGCAGCAGGTGCGTGGTGTACATGGTCAGCGGCATGCTCCCTACGACAGTCAGGGGCCGGAGCAGCCCGCCCACGGCGCGGGAGAGCAGGACCATCCCCCCGAGCACCGCGAGAGCCACACCGATGCGCAGCAGGAGGTCCAAGGGCGCGCCCGAGTGGGGGACGTCGGTCGCCAGCCACCACCAGGTGTTGGTCGGCAAGGTGCCCTCCGCTCCGGCGCTGAGGAGATCGAGCTCGGTGCTGACGCTCGAGGACGCGGCCGCGGCGCTGTCGAGAGCGTCGCGGCCCCCCGCGCGCTCCAAAAAGAACCATGACGCCGAGCTGGCCGCAGCAGCGAGCGCCACGCCGAGCACCATGATGCCGGCGGCGGAGCTGCGCAGCGCCAGCGCGGAGCGGCCCACGGCCAACCCGGCACAGATGTAGGCGGTCCACGCGAGCGCGGGGTAGGCACCGCTGACGAGCAGCAGGCTCATCACCTCGCCCGGTTGCGCAGCCAAGGTCCACAGGCTGGGGTTCACGAGGTCCTCGGACATACCGCCGTGAGCCGCTCGCCAGAGGTGGCTGGCCGCGGGCACGAGCACCACGACCCCCACCGTCAGAGCCAGGAGCCAGGGACGGCTGAGCCGGATGAGCGGAATGGCCAGCACGAAGAGGACGGCGTAGTACGGCAGGATCACCAGGGCGTTGTCGCTGGGGACGACGAACCCCAGCAGCAGCCCCAGCGCGCCGATCGCCACGGCGCGCGCCGCCAGTGATGCGGAGGCCGCCGCGTAGCGCCGCCCTACCATCCGCTCGGGACGGCCACTGGTCATCGCCAGACCGACACCGGCGACCACCGCGAACAGCGCGGACGCGTATCCGACCGACAAGGACCAGGGGAGGGTGAGCGAGCCGTCCGCGCTGTAGGCGGGCAGGAGGTGGACCACCATCATGCCGAGCAGAGCCAAGCCGCGGGCGGCGTCGATGCCGGTGATGCGCCGCTGTCCCGGCCCCGAGCCGAGCGGAGTGTCGGTCGGGGAGGCAGGCGGGGTCGCAGGCTCACAGGCGTGTGCGATGGACGGAGCGACCACCTCGGGGCGCTCCAGGGTTGACTGCGCCATCAGTGCGACTCTCCTTCTTGCTGCTCGTCCGCCCTCTCGGCTGCTGCATGGGCAGCCTCTCGGCGGGGCGTGTGCTGTGCCGGGATGCCGGTCCAGTCCGTCTCATGCGGAAGGGTCTCGCCCTTCATGGCCAAGGACAGGGGAGCCAGGGTGGCCTGCTCCTCGACGACGGCGTCGTAGAGCACGACGGCGCGCGTGCCGACGCTGGCTCCCGAACTCACGGTTACCGTGGACATCTTCATGACGCGGTCTTCGAAGAGATGGGTCTGCAGGGAGGCGTTGGTGCCGACTGCGACGTCGTCGCCGAGGTCCACGAGGTCGAACTCGGTCACGTATGTGGTGTCGATCAGGGTGCGACGGCCGACCCGGACCCCGAACAGCCGCAGCACAGGGCCGAGGGCTGGTGTGCCCGCCAGGCTGGCCAGGAGCACCGGCACCGCGGTCGTCTCATAGATCCCGGTGACGAACTCGGTGCGCCGCACGAACGGGCTCCACAGCGGCTCGACCCGCCGGCGGTACCGACCCATGACCATCCACTTGATCGCCGCGGCGACGAGGACGACGAGGAAGCTGAAGCCCAGCGCCACCAGCGGGGTGGCCAGGACTGTCGCCCACAACGGCGCGACATCGGCGACGAAGGACAAGGAGTACAAGGTCCCGAAGGTCGACAGAGCCAGGATCGAGGCCGGCATGACGATCCGTAGGAACTCGACCGCGAGACGGGCGATGACCTGCTTGGTCGTGGGGCGGAACGTCTGCTCCTCGGTGAACTCGTCGTACATCTCGCGCCGGGGCAGGAAGAACGGCGGGGACCCGAGCCAGGAGGTGCCTCGCCCGACCCCGCTCACCGGCGGCACGGACTGCACCCCGATGAGGGACTCGTCCCCCAGGTGTGAGCCCGAAGGCACGAAGGCGGCATTGCCCACGAACGCGCGCGATCCCACGACGGTCTCGCGGAAGGCGACGTGGCCGTTGCAGTAGGTCGCGCTACCCACGCTGGCCATGTCGGCCACGAAGCACCCGTCTCGCAGGGTCAGCAGGTCCGGGTCGATGTTGGCGATCGTGGACACCTCGGCGTGCTTGCCGACGTGTGCGCCCAGCGCCCGGAGCCAGTAGGGGGTGTACAAGGTGGCGTAGAGCGAGTTGTTGAGCTCCAGGCTGATG
>NZ_DATFMA010000070.1:0-2568 GCF_035267225.1 Ornithinimicrobium sp. | reverse complement strand
CCCACCGATGAAGGTCACCAGCGTGGCCGTGCCGACGATCAGAACCAACGCGACCCTGATGCCGGCGACGATGACGGGCAGAGCCAACGGCAGCTCGACACGGATCAGCGTGGCCGCGCTGGACATGCCCATTCCCCGGCTGGCCTCGACCAACCGCGGGTCCACGCCTTGGAGGCCGGCCACGGTGTTGGCGACAATGGGCAGGACGCCGTAGATCACCAGGGCGATGATCGAGGCCTCGACGCCGAGCCCGAAGATGGCGGCCGAGATCCCGATCAGCCCGATGGCCGGCGCCGCCTGGCCGAACCCGGCGATCGTCATGATGGGCACCGCGAAGCGGCGTAGCGGGCCCCGGGTCAGCGCGATGCCCAGTGGCACGGCGATGAGCACCACGATGACGGTGGCGCTCAGCGCCACCGTCATGTGCTCGCGGAACAGGGTCGTCAGGTTGTCCGCCGAGAGCTGGACCCGCTCCGAGTCGTCGAGCTGCGCCGTGCGGACATAGATGAAGCAACCGATGAGCGCGGCCACGCAGATGACGGGCTGAGCCACCCACTGCAGGATGGAGGGCTTGTCCTCGGAGGGCCGCTGAGCCTCGACATCACCCTCCATGTCGATCTCAGTGGAGTCTGAGCTCATCGAGCGTCCTCCTCGATGTCTTCCACCGTCGTCTCCGAGGCGCCGACCTCGCCCTGCTGGATGGCCTGCATCGCGTCCATGATGGTCTCGGTGCGCACGACGCCTTCGTAGCGGTTCTTGGCCCCGGTGACGACGACGACGCGGTGCCTCGAGGTCAGCATCGTGTCGAGCGCATCGTTGAGCGTGGAGGTCATGCTGAGCACCTCCAGCTCATGGTCGCGCGAGACCTTCTCGATTCCGCCGGAGTTGACGTCCTCGATGGAGACCCAGCGCTGTGGCCGGTGTTTGTCGTCCAAGATCATGATGTGCGAGCGCCCGAGCTCCTCGGCCTTGGCCAGCGCGGCCGACGGGTCGTCGCCGATGTGCGCGTACGCCGCTTCGTCCAGCTTCACGTCTCGCACGCGGGTCAGGTTGAGCTGCTTGAGCGCCGACCCTGCGCCCACGAAACCACGCACGAAGTCGCTGGCGGGGTTGGTGAGGATCTGCTCCGGGGTGTCGTACTGCACGATCTCCGAGCCCACGTCGAGGATGGCGATCCGGTCGCCGAGCTTGACCGCCTCGTCGAAGTCGTGGGTGACGAACACGATGGTCTTGCGCAGCTCGACCTGCAGCCGCAGCAGCTCGTCCTGGAGACGTTGCCGGGTGATGGGGTCGACCGCTCCGAACGGCTCGTCCATGAGCAGGACCGGAGGGTCGGCAGCGAGCGCCCGCGCCACGCCCACACGCTGCTGCTGGCCGCCGGAGAGCTCCCGGGGGTACCGGTTCTTGTAGGTGTCCGGGTCGAGGGAGACGAGATCGAGCATCTCGTTCACCCGGTCCTCGACTCGCTTCTTGTCCCACTTGAGCAGGCGCGGCACCAGGGCGATGTTGTCGCCGACGGTGTAGTGCGGGAAGAGTCCCGCGCCCTGGATGACGTAACCCACGTGCCGCCGCAGCTCGTCGGGGTCCTTGTCGGTCACGTCCTCGTCACCGATGAGGATGCGCCCCTCGGTGGGCTCGATGAGGCGGTTGATCATCTTCATCGTGGTCGTCTTGCCGCAACCCGAGGGACCGACCAGCATGACGATCTCGCCGGCTGGGATGGTCATCTCCACGTTGTCGACAGCAGCTGAGGAGGTGCCGGGGTACCTCTTGGTCACCCCGTCGAGCACGATCTGCTCGCCGTGGACGGACTCTGAGCCCTCTGTCGAATTCTCGCGCTCGGTGGAGTCTTCTCTCGTCATGGTGGTGTCAGACACGGATACCCTTAGAGGTCGTGACCCGCTTGACGAGCGTCAGGGCGAGGTCGAGGACGATGGCAAGCAGGATGATGGCGACGGTGCCGAGGACGACCGACTCGGTGGCGTTGGCCCCACCGGTGCGGGAGATGCCCGAGAAGATGAAGTTGCCCAAGCCCGGTCCTTGGACGTAGGCAGCGATAGCGGCGATGCCCATGAGCATCTGGCCGGAGACGCGGACGCCGGTCATGATCACCGGCCAGGCCAACGGGATCTCCAGCCTCCGCAGGGTCGTGAAGCGGCTCATTCCCATGCCTTTGGCGGACTCGATCAGGGTTTGGTCCACCCCCTGCAGGCCGACGACGGCGTTGCGCATGATCGGCAACATCCCGTAGAAGACCAGCGCCAGCACCGAGAGCAACACGCCGTTAGGGATGAACCCGGTCAGCACCCCCAGCATCGCGAAGGACGGAATCGTCAGACCGACGGCGCTGAGCGCGTTGACGGTACCGCTGGCGGTGTTGGACCGATAGACCAGGACCGCGACGAGCACCCCGATCACCGTGGCGATGACCAGCACCTGGATCACCAGCCAGAGATGTTGCCACCCGTTGGCCGAGATGACCGCCCAGTTCTCCTGCACGAAAGTAAAGAAACTGCCCATAGCTCCCTCGTCGGCGGTCGGTCACGGGAGCCGTGAAGGTGCTGCGGC
>NZ_DATFMA010000069.1:0-13902 GCF_035267225.1 Ornithinimicrobium sp. | reverse complement strand
CGGTGGTGCGCGGGGTCACCGCAACCGCAACCGCCCGGCCGCAGACCGGCGCCCGGTCGACGGCGACCACCTTCAGCCCTGGTCGCGGTGTGGCACTGTGAGGTCATGACGCCCCGGGCTCGTGTGGCCGATGTCGGCGACGAGCGCACGCGCTCACACCAGCGGGCCTGGTCCTGGTACGACTGGGCCAACTCGGCCTACGTCACCACCACCGGGACGGTGTTGATCTCGCCGTACCTCACGGCACTCGCCCGGGCGGACGCCTGCCCCGGTCTCCCGGCCGACCAGGCGTGCCGGACTGACCTGTCCGTGCTCGGCGTCCCCGTCGCGGTCGGCTCCCTGGCCCCGTACACGATCACGGTAGCCACCATCGTCTCGGCCGTCTTCCTGCTCGTGGTGGGGGCCGCGGCGGACCGGACCGCCCACCCGACCCGTCTGCTCGGGGCGTTCGCCTGGCTGGGCTCCGCGGCCGCGATGGGGATGTTCTTCCTCACCGGGACGAACTGGCAGCTCGGTGTCGTGCTGCTGATCGTGGCCAACCTGTGCCTCGGCTCCTCGATCGTCGTGTACGACGCGTTGCTGGTCCGGATCGCCCATCCGGACGACCGGGATGCGGTCTCCTCCCGCGGCTGGGCGCTGGGCTATCTCGGCGGTGGGCTCCTGCTCGCGCTCAACCTCGGGCTGCTGCAGGTGCACGAGGCCCTGGGCGTCAGCTACGAGATGGCCGTCCGGCTCAGCCTGTTCTCGGCCGGGGCCTGGTGGGCGATCTTCACCCTCGTGCCGGTCTGGGGTCTGCGCCGTGTCGCCGGCACCACGCGGGAGCCGGTAGCCGCCCGGTCCGGCACCGTGCTCGGCGCCTTCACCCAGCTGCGCAGCACATTTCGCGAGATGCGCCTGTTCCCCCAGACCCTGCTGTTCCTGCTGGCCTACCTGTTCTTCAACGACGGCATCCAGACGGTGATCTACTCCGCCAGCCTGTACGGCTCCGAGGAGCTCGGCTTCGAGGCGGGGCAGCTGATCCTCACGATCCTGCTCGTGCAGTTCGTCGCCTTCGGTGGCTCGCTGCTCTTCGGCCGGGTGGCTGGGCGTTTCGGGGCCAAGCGGGTCGTGCTCGCCGGACTGGCGCTGTGGACAGCAGTCGTCGCGTTCGCGTTCGTCGTGCCCGCCGGTGCCTACGCGGTGTGGCTGGTCTGTGCCACCTGTATCGGCATCGTGCTCGGCGGCACCCAGGCGCTGTCGCGATCCATGTACAGCCAGCTGGTTCCGGCTGGGCGCGAGTCGGAGTTCTTCAGCTTCTACCAGGCCATGGAACGCGGGACGAGCTGGTTGGGCACGCTCGCCTTCGGCCTGATCTTCCAGCTGACCGGTTCCTACCGGCTCTCGATCATCGCGTTGATCGCGTTCTTCGTGATCGGAGGGCTGTTGCTGGCCCGGGTGGACATGCGCAAGGGTATTGACGACGCGGGGAACCAACAGCCGGCCATCGTCTGAGCCCGCGCGCGGTATCGTGACCGAATCGGAACAAACCGGGGCGGCGGGGCGTTCTCTTCCACAACGCTTTTTCCACTCATGACGTGTCTGTGACACGAGGGGAGTTTTGCATTATGGCCGAAAGGTCTCTGCGCGGCACCAACCTGAGCTGGCTGTCTTTCGAGAGTGACGAGGGCGTCACGTTCAGCGATCGCTCGATCACGAGCTACACCTGCCCACAGGGCCACATCAGCGAGCTTCCCTTCTCGGTGGAGGCTGACGTGCCCGCGGTGTGGGAGTGCCGCTGCGGGCTGATCGCCAAGCTGAACGACGGCCCGGAGCCGGAGACGAAGGCCAGCAAGCCCCAACGCACGCACTGGGACATGCTGCTGGAGCGCCGCTCCATCCCCGAGCTGGAGGAGCTGCTGGAGGAGCGTCTGACCTTGCTACGGCAGCGCCGCGGCGAGAAGCCGACCCGCAAGCGGACGGCCTGAGCGCGGCCTCACGGCGAGTCCGGGTCCTGCACGACCTCTCCCTCGATCACCTGCCCGCGCCCCGGTCGGGGTGAGGAGTCACGCGGTCCCGGGGGCTGCTGTGACCCTCCCGGCCCGGTGACCGAGCCGAGGAGCTGACCGGCCACCACGGTCTGCAGCCACATCCGCGTGATCGGACGCGTGAACGGGAGCACCAGGAACAGGCCCAGCGCGTCGGTGAGGAACCCGGGCGTGAGCAGCATGGCTCCGCCCACCAGGACGAGGCCCGCGTCCGCGAGCTCCTTGGCGGGGGGTTCCCCTCGCCTCAGTGCCGTGCGCAGGCGGTTCCATGTGCGTCGCCCCTCACGATGCACCAGCGCAGCTCCCAGCACGCTGAGCGCGACCAACGCCCCGAAGGTCCACCACGGCCCGACCGCCTGTCCGACCGCGATGATGGTCACGATCTCCAGCAGGGGCACGAGCAGGAGGCCGGCGAGGATCAGCCGGCCGGTTCGGCGGGACCGACGGGCCCCGGAGGGTCGGGTGGTGCTCATCGCGCTCCTTTCAGGATGGAGACGACCTGTCGGGTACGCCGGGTCACACCCCAGGCTGTCACCCGAACCAACGCTTCCAGCACGATCGAGGTGCCCATCTTGGACGTCCCGCGCTCTCGTTCCACGAACTCGATCGGCACCTCCACCATACGCAGTCCGCGGTCGAAGGCGCGCAGCGTGAGGTCGACCTGGAAGCAGTACCCGTGTGAGGCGACGTCGTCGAGACCGACCCGGTCGAGCGCCTCCAGGCGGTAGACCCGGAAACCCGCTGTGGCATCACGGACGGGGACGCCGAGAGCCACCCGGACGAACAGGTTCCCGCCGCGGCTGAGGACCGTGCGGTGCCACGGCCAATGCCGTACCGCTCCCCCGGGTACCCATCGCGAACCGATCACGACGTCCACGTGGCGAGCAGCCGTCAGCAGGCGGGGTAGGGCCTCCGGCTGATGCGAACCGTCGGCGTCGATCTGCACCGCGAAGGTATAGCCGCGCTGGCGCACCCACGTCAGCGCGGCCATGTAGGCCCGGCCGAGCCCCTCCTTGCCGGGGCGGTGCAGGACGTGCACCGCCCGGTCGCGCCGAGCCAGGGCATCGGCCAGATCACCCGTGCCGTCCGGCGAGCAGTCGTCCACCACGAGGACGTCCACCGCGGGGACGGCGCCGCGCAGCCGCCGGAGGAGACCTTCCAGGTTGTCACGCTCGTTGTAGGTCGGCACCATCACGCAGATACGCCCCGGTGGCGCGGCGGTGCCCTCCGTGCTCGCGCTCATGCTGTCGCGGCCGGGTAGCTCGACGCCGCGGAGGTGCGTCGGGCCCGGTGACGCCGTACCACGGTCATGGCCACGAGCCCGACCACGAGGCCGACCGCCACCCGCTCGGGCCACGGGCCGAGGCGCACCGCGGGGGTGATCTCGGTGCGGCGGGTCACCGCCTCGGAGATCACCGCCGAGGTGAAGAGGTCGGTGCGCTGGGAGACGGACCCGTCCGGGGCGACGAACCCGCTCACCCCGACCGTGCTGATGTGGACCACCGAGCGACCGAGCTCCACCGCCTTGACGCGTGAGGCCGCGAGCTGCTGCACCGACTCGTCGGTGAAGCCGAAGGTGGCGTTGTTGGTGGGCACGAGCATGATCTCGGCTCCGTCGCGCACGGTCCGAGTCATGAGGTCGTCGATCACCACCTCGAAGCAGATCGCCACACCGAGCTCGAGCGTGCTCGAGCGTGCGTCGCCGGTCTCACCCCCGTCGAGCGGCACCTCGAGCACGCCGACCTCGTCGCCGGCCGCGAAGTCGGTCCTCACGAGGTCCACCTTGTCGGAGAAGCGCCGGAAGAACGACCGGTAGGGGATGTACTCGGCGAAGGGCACGGGGCGTTGCTTGACGTAGGACTGCACGGGGCCGACGCCGGGCAGGTAAAGCAGGCTGGCGTTTCTCAGCTCGTCCCCCGGGGGAGCCAGAACGGCTCCGACCACCACGGGGGCGTCGACGGCGGTGACCGCCGCGGAGATGACCCGGGCGGCATCCGGGTTGCGCAGCGGGTCGATGTCCGAGGAGTTCTCGGGCCACACCACGAGGTCAGGCCTAGGGACGTCACCCGCTGCCACGTCGAGCGCGGCCTGTCCGGTCGCGGCCGCGTGGTTGTCCAGCACCGCGCGGCGCTGCGCGTTGAACTCCAGTGTCATCTCGGGCACGTTGCCCTGCACCGCAGTGATCTGCGCGGTGGGACCGTCCACCGGACGCTCGATCAGTGACGGGGACAGCAGCACACCACCGGCCACGACGGCCGCGACGAGGGCTCGGGCCCAGCGCCGGGCGAGGGGGCGGGCGGCGTCCGAGACGACCAGGTGGTGTACCGCGGAGGCGAGGAGGGCGCCACTGAGCACCACCGTGAAGCCCAGGCCGGGAACGCCGAGCCACCGCACGATGCCCAAGGCCGGAGAGTCCGCCTGGGAGAAGCCCAACCGACCCCACGGGAAACCGCCGAAGGGCGTGGTGGCCCTGGCGAGCTCGGCCACGACCCAGACCAGGGCCACGGCCAGGGGGCGGACCCGTCGTCCCGCCCCCGCGCCCTGCAGATAGGCGAGCAGGGCGCTGCAGGCGGCCACGTAGAGCGCCGAGAGAGTGGCAAGGGCGAACCACGGCAGGAAGCCGACGAAGATGCCGGACCAGGACAGCAACGGAAGGAAGTAGCCCCAGCCGGCGATGAGTCCCAGCAGGAACGCCGAGGCGACGCCCGAGCCGAGAATGGCCAGGAGCCACGTCGCGATACCCACCGGAGCGAGGAACCAGAGGTTCAGCGAGGGGAACGCGGCCCACAGCAGGAGGCCTCCTGACGCGGCGCCCAGACCACGCAGCAGCAGCACCCGACCACCCTAAGTGACGCGCCTCGCGGACAGTCGTGCTCGCCGATGAGCCAGGGCCCCCAAGCCGTTGGGGCCAGAGGGTACGCTGACGCCGCCCTGCGACGAGCGAGCCCCCTGTTGTCTACTAGGCCCAGCGGGCCCTGGCTGCCCCACCATGGCGGGTGGGCATCGACACATTCCTAATGTAGTTGTCGCTCACGAGGTGTCAACTCTGGGATGACCTGCGTAGACACGCCAAAGATGCAGGTCATGGACGCCTCCGCGGACAAGGTGTGGCACGGACTAGATTGGCTCGGCGGGCGTGTCGTCGAGCGACACGCCGATGCGAGCCCGGAAGGGGCGAGGTGCTCATGGTCACGACGGCACGTGGGGGTCGGGGAAGCCCGGCCCCGACCCCCCAGCCGCGACGACGTACCGACAACGCTCGCCGCCGCGTGACGAGGGTCTTCTCCCCCTTCTGGGTGGTCCCGACCCTGTGCTGCGTCACTGCCTTCGCGCTGGGCTTGCTACTCCCGGAGCTGGACCGGCAACTCGTGGAGTACGTTCCCTTCCTGTTCCCGGCCGGCGCCGATGGCGCGCGGACGATGCTGTCCACCATCGCCGGGGCCATGATCTCGCTCACCGGCTTGGTCTTCTCGATCACGATCGTCGTGCTGCAGCTGGCCTCCTCCCAGTTCTCCCCCCGGGTGCTGCACAACTTCCTCGACGAGCGGGTGCCCCAGTTCACCCTGGGCGTCTTCGCTGCGTCCTTCGTCTACGCCCTGACCGTCATGCGCACGGTCAGCGACTCCGTCGCCGGGCCGCAGGCCGGTGTGCCGCAGATCGCCGTGACCTGCGCTTTCCTGCTGGTGCTGGTCTCGGTGGCGATGTTCTTGGCGTTCATCCATCACATCACGGAGTCCATCTCCGTCGAGCACATCGTGCAGGAAGTCGGCAGCGAGGCCCGTGACCTCCTCCAGGCCAGCCGTCGGGAGCGCACCTCGGCCAGCGACGAGAAGGACCGTCGTCCTCAGCCGGTCGAGGACTATCGCCGTTCCCGCGGTGTCGTGGTGGTCACGGCGTCCGACGGCTACCTCGACTACGTCGACGCCCCGGCTCTGGTCCAGACGGCCACTGAGCTGGGCTCGTGGATCGAGATGCTGCGCCCGGTGGGCACCTTCCTGGTCGCCGACCAGCCGCTCGCCCTCGTCCATCCGCTCGACTCTGCTGCCGTAGATGCCGGTCGGTGCCAGGAGGAGGTCGCGACGGCCGTCCCGCTTGCGGCCAGGCGCTCGATGGAACAGGACGTCAGCTTCGGCATCCGGCAGCTCGTCGACATCGCCGAGCGGGCCCTCTCACCCGGGATCAACGACCCGACGACCGCCGTGCAGGTGCTCAACGAGCTCCATACGATCCTGCGTTGCCTGGCGATCGAGCCAGACACTCCCGCCGCTCACCACGACCGGGAGGGGACGAGGAGGCTGGTGCTGCGGGAGTGGACGTTCGAGCAGTATCTGGACCTCTGCATCGACGAGATCTCCCACTGGGGTGAGTCCAGCCTGCAGGTGACCGGCAGGCTCCAGGAGCTGCTGTCCGCCCTGGAACACGCAGCGCAGCCCGAGCACCGACCGAGCATCCAGCGCAAGCTGGCTCAGGTCACTCAGGCGGGCTCTCGGCGATGACGACGACACCGCGAGCGGTGGTGGCGACCAGGGGTGGGTCCAGCCGACGTGCGGCGGACGCGGAGACCTCGGGGGTGGCCCGCGCCGTGACCTGGAGGGTGAACTCGATCTCGCGGCTGCGACGTCCGACTCGCACCAGGGTCGCTGTGACCTCGATGCAGTCCCCTCCCGCGACGGGCGAGCGGAACTGGACGTCGCTGTAGGACGCGAACAGGCCCTCGTCCCCGTCGGTGCGCACGCAGAGCTCGGTTGCGGCATCACCGAACAAGGCCAGACCGAAGGCCCCGTCGACCAGGTTGCCCGCGTAGTGCGCTCGGTCGTAGGACACGTAGCGCCGGTGCACGACACCCATGCCTTCCGTCGGCGGTGCGTGCGCGGGAACAGGCTCGGTCTCGGGCATCAGGAGCTCCTCCCGGTGATGGAGTGGACCAGGTATGACGCGACGTCGCCCGGGGTGGTGCCGCGACCGAAGATGCGGTCCACCCCGAGCTCGGCCGCACTCCGCTCGTCGAAGCGCGGACCGCCGGCGACGAGCACGGGCACCCGGCCGGCCGGGTAGGCCTCGCGGAAGGCAGCCGACATCTCCCGCGTGTTGTGCAGGTGGGCGTCGCGCTGGGTCACCACCTGGCTGACGAGGACGGCATCGGCACCCTCGTCCCGGGCGCGTTCGACCAGCTCCGGCACCAGCACCTGGGCGCCGAGGTTGACCACGGCGATCTCCGAGTAGTACTCCAGGCCCTTGTCACCGGCGAAGCCCTTGATGTTGAGGATGGCGTCGATGCCGACGGTGTGGGCGTCGGTGCCGATGCACGCCCCCACGACCACCAGGGGTCGTCGCAGGCGCTCCTTGATCGCGGTGTTGACCTCTCTCGGCGAGAGCAGGGGGTAGTCCCGCTCGACGATCTCGACGTCGGCGGTGTCCACCAGGTGGCTGCTCGACCCGTACACGACACAGAACGTGTGCTCGGGCCCCATCGCTGCGGCGTGGACCAGCATCGCCGGCTGCAGGCCCATCTTGGCGGCCAGCTGCAGTGCGGCACCCTCGGTGACCTTGTCGTGCGGTAGTGGAAGAGTGAAGGACATCTGCACCATGCCGTCGCCGGTGGTGTCGCCGTAGGGACGGACGACGCGGCCGGTGCTCATGATGCGCTCCCCCAGCCGTCGGCCTCCAGCAGCTCGATGGCCGGGTTGCAGTACAGCTCGGAGCGCTCGGCCACGCCGTCACCGCCCTTGCCCCCGTCGGCGGGTCGCTTCATCGACCCGAACGTGCCCCGACCGATCGCCTCCAGGAGCGGGCTGCTCACCCCGGTGGCCTCAGTGGCACGGGCGCCGGGTTCGGCCTCGCCCTGGGTCAGCATCTGCTCCAGGAGGGCGACGGTCTCCTCCAGCACCTCCCGGGCGCGACGGGCGATGAAGCCGTCCGGTGGTGGCTGGAAGTCCTCGGTGAGCCCTCCGGCGGCGTTGAGCACGTACCGCACGTTGGACAGCGCCAGGCCGCGGTCGGACAGGAAGGGCGTGACCACCGCCTCGGTCATCATCCCGACCAGCAGAATGGACTGGCCGGTCATCGCTCCCGCGAGGTTGAAGAAGCCGTCCAGCAGGTATCCCCGGAAGATGTCGCCGGTCATGTGCTTGGTGGGTGGCATCCACTTCAGCGGTGCGTTCGGGAACAGCTGCCGGGCCAGGAGTGCGTGGGCCAGCTCGAGGCGGAAGGACTGTGGCACGTCGGGGTTGATCTCGAAGGCGTGCCCCAGGCCGAGCTGGGCGTCGGCCAGTCCCGCCTCCTTGGCGAAGAACTCGTTGATGAGCTGGGAGGCCGTCACCGTATGGGCGGCCTCCACCGCGTCGGCGGTGGTCAGGTAGTTGTCCTCGCCGGTGTTGATGATGATCCCGGCGCGGGCGTGGACCTGCCGGGAGAAGCGCTGGTCGACGAAGGTGCGGACGGGGTTGATGTCGCGGAAGAGGATGCCGTACATCGAGTCGTTCAGCATCATGTCCAGGCGCTCCAGACCGGCCAGGGCGGCGATCTCGGGCATGCAGAGCCCGGAGGCGTAGTTCGTCAGCCGGATGTACCTGCCCAGCTCGACCGAGACCTCGTCCAGCGCCCGCCGCATCAGTTCGAAGTTGTCCTGGGTGGCGTAGGTGCCGGCGAAGCCCTCTCGGGTGGGGCCCTCGGGGACGTAGTCGAGCAGGGACTGTCCCGTGCTGCGGATGACGGCGATGACGTCGGCCCCGTCGCGAGCGGCCGCCACCGCCTGGGGGATGTCCTCGTAGATGTCGCCGGTGGCCACGATGAGGTAGATCCAGGGCCGCTGCGGCGGGTCGCCGCAGCGGTCGACCATGGCCTGGCGCTCGAGTCGCGCGCGGTCGAGGCGGTCCATCCCGGGACGGACCGCGGCCGTGGCGTCGGCGCGGGCCAGCCTTCGGTCCGCCTCGTCCGGCACCCGGAACCGGACCGCCTTGGCACTGGCCTTCTGGGCCAGCGTGAGCAGGTCGGGCGCTTGCCCGAGACGCAGGGCGTCCCAGACCGGCACCGCGACGCCGTGCTCGATCCCGACCTGCTCACGCACCGCGTCGAGCAGATGGTTGACCCAGGGCACACGCTCGTGGTCGGCGCCTCGCAGCCCTGCCAGGCGCAGGGTGGCCCGCTCCACCGAGACCGTGGTGTGGGCCCGCGCGATCTGGACCACGGGCTGACCCAGCTGGGCGGTGAGGGACCGGGCCCGCTGGACCACGTCCGGGTCGAGGTCCAACCGCGGCGCGGCCCTAGCGGGTCCCGACGATGCGGCGGGAGAGACGGTTGGCGTGGTACTCATGACATCCCTTCGGATCGGGAGCGCTCGAAGGCTACGTGTCCCGCGATCACCGTGCGCCGGGCGATCGGCGCCGGGTCATCAGGGCGCTCGAACGTCGGTAGCCCCGAGCCTTCCGCTGACCGCGTCGCCCCTGCGGCGGGCTCCGGCGGGTCATCCCAGACCACGTAGGTCGCCTCCGCTGCGGGGCGCAGCACGCCGCCGTCCAGCCGGGCCATGGCGTACCCGGCGCTGGTGTGTGCCGTGAAGGCCTCGACCACGCTCAGACGCTGCTCGGTCCGGTGGTGGGTGGCCGCAGCCCGCACCGCACCCCACGGGTCCAGCGGCGTCACCGGGCTGTCGGAGCCGAAGGCCACACCGACACCGGCGCGCAGCATGTCGCGCAGCGGCAGCACCGACAGAGCACGCTCGGGGCCCAGCCGGGCGGAGTACATCCCCGCCTGGCCCCCCCACAAGGCGTCGAAGGCGGGCTGGATGCTCACCCACACGCCGAGCTCGGCCAGCGTGCGCAGCGCCGCCGGGTCGGCGAGCTCGACGTGCTCCAACCGGTGGCCCACGGCCCGGAAGGCCTCCAGGCCGACGATGTCCGCAGCGGCGGTCAGCCCCTCGCTCACGGTGGCCAGGGCCGCGTCACCGATGACGTGCATGCCCGCCTGGATGCCCGCTCGGGTGCAGGCCACCATGTGGTCGCGGATCTCGGCGGCGTCGAGGTAGCCGAAGCCGTGCTCGTCGGTGGGCGAGCCCGCGTCGTCCAGGTAGGGCTCGCGCAGGTGGGCCGTCCGCGAGCCGAAGGAGCCGTCGGCGCACAGGTCGCCGGCCAGACCGTTCACCCCCAGGTGGCGGTGCAGCTCGGCGGCACGCTCGCTGTCTTCGACCAGCTCGCCCCAGTAGGCGACGGTCCGGGGGCGCCCTGGCCGGGTGCCGGCTTCCAGCACGTGGTGGATGTCGTCGAAGGAGGTCAGGTGGTCGGCGCCGGTCTCGTGGACCAGGGCGATGCCCTTCTCCGCGGCGGCGCGCAGCGCGAGGTCGAGGTAGTGCTCGCGGTCGTTGGCGGTCATCCCCGCGGTGAAGGCCGCCGTCACCGCGGCGAAGGCTTCGCGCGTCACCCGGCCCGAGCCGTCCCAGCCCTCCAGCCCGTGCACCCGGGCCACGGCGGCCATGGCGGAGGACACGCTGGCCGAGTGGGCGTCGACGCGGGGGGCGTACACCACCCCGCCGTAGGTCGCGCGGTCCAGCTCGGTGGCGGTGAGCGCCCTGCGCTCGACCCACCGCGTCTCGTCCCAGGAGTGGGCGTAGATCGGACGGCCCCGCGTGTGCCGCGCCGCCGACTCGATGAGCCGCAGCGCCTCGGTCACCGACTCGGTCATCGACAGGTCGATGCCGTCCAGCCCCTGCCCGGTCATCGTCAGGTGCACGTGGGCGTCGCAGAACGCCGGCGTGACCAAGGCCCCCCCGCAGTCGAGGATCTCGTCACCGGCCGAGGCGCTCATCTCGGTCATCGCCTCGCGAGCCTGCTCCTGCGTGCCCACCCATCGCACCACCCCACCCTCGGTGAGCATCGCCTCGGCCACCTCGGGGGCCGTGGAGGACCATGGCGGTGCCCCGGGGTAGATCTTGGCGCGGTGCAGCAGCGTGCGGGCGGGACGGCTCATGGGTCAGTAGTCTGCGCCGTCGGCAGCCGGCCGTCGAAGGCCGCCCGCACGCCCGGTCGGGTCCGCACCAGCTCCAGGGCGAGCTCGGCGTGCCCGGGCGCGTAGCCGTTGCCGATCAGCATGGTGACGTCGGCGGCCAGCCCCTCGGCGCCGAGGGCAGCCGCGGCGAAGTCGGTGGCCATGGAGAAGTAGACGATGGTCCCCCCGTCGGCCGTGGCGAGAACCGCGGGTTGTTCGCATCCGGGGACGTCCACGCAGACGCAGGTGATGTCGGCGGGCCCGCCCGCTGCGCCGACCCCGTCGGCGACCTGCACCGGGTCCCGGGCGTCGGCGACGACCACCTCTTCGGCCTCCCCCGCGGCCCTGATCCGGTCGGCCTCGCCCCCGTCACGCACCACGGCGATACGGCGCCGGACCCCGGCCCGGCCGGCCGAAGCCAGCGACAACATCCCCGACTTGCCGGCAGCGCCGAGGACACACACCGTGGGCTGGCGTCCAGTCCGCTCCCGGTGCTGTCCGACCAGCCGGTCGACCAGGGCCGGTGCCCCGCAGACGTCCATGACCATCAGGGCCACCTCGGCGGGGAGGTCGGAGGGCAGGGCGGCGGCCACCGAGCGCCCGAAGAGGATGGCGTGGCCGGCGGCCGGCACGTTGGGCTCGAGCCCGTCCCAACGGGTGAGGCCGTCGCTGATCTGCAGTGGGGTCAGGGCCAGGGACACCAGGGTGGCCACCGGTTCCCCCGGGCGCAGGCCGAGGGTCGACGCCGGTCCGACCTCGGCGACGCGGCCGATGAGCATCCCTCCGGAACCGGTGACCGGGTTCTGCATCTTGCCGCGCTCGGCCACGATGTCGAGCACTGCCTGGCGCAGCCGGGGGCCGTCGGGCCGACCGGAGGCATCGGTGTGCGCCCGGCTGAGCTGGGCGAACGAGGCGGCGTCCAGGTGCAGCACGTCTACATCGACCCGCACCTCGTCCTCGGCCATGAGCTCAGGTCGGGCGTCCAGTCGCCGTGCGGCCTGAGGCAGCGCTCCGGCCGGCTGGTCGAGCACACGGTGCAGCCCCAACGGGGACGGCGACGGCATACCTTCCTCCGATCGGCAAGAAAAGCAGGAAATCATCCGGCGTGTTGTTTCTATCTCGGGATGTCATCCGTAGCATGGCAGGTATGACCGCAAAGATCGAGCAGCCATACCGGTACCGCCAGCAGGAGCTCGTCGAGCCTGACTGGACGCGGTTCCCGGGCTGGGCCGACGTGTCCGCCGAGCAGTGGGCCGACGTGCAGTGGCAGCGCTCCCACTGTGTCAAGAACGTCGCCCAGCTGCACACGCTGATGGGCGGCCTGCTGTCCGAGGACTTCTACACCGACCTGGAGCGTGACCAGCGCGAGCGCGCCACCATGTCGATGCTGCTTCCTCCGCAGATGCTCAACACCATGGTCAGCGAGACCACCTGGGCCCAGCACGGGCGGGGCGAGCGGATGCCGAGCCCGGGTGAGGCGTTCACCGCCGCGTTCCGCGCCGACCCGGTGCGCCGGTACATGCTGCCGGTGTTCTCCGACCGCCGCACCGACTGGCCCTCCCACCCCCTGGCCAGCCGAGACTCTTTGCACGAGCACGACATGTGGGCCACCGAGGGGCTGACGCACCGCTACCCGACCAAGGTGCTCGCCGAGCTGTTGCCCACCTGCCCGCAGTACTGCGGGCACTGCACGCGGATGGATCTCGTCGGCAACTCCACCCCCACCGTGGTCAAGCTCAAGATGGCCGGGAAGCCGGTGGACCGGCAGCAGGCCATGCTCGACTACATCGCCGCCACTCCGACGGTGCGCGACGTCGTGGTCTCCGGCGGCGATGTGGCCAATATGCCCTGGAAGAACCTGGAAGCCTTCCTGGACCGGCTGCTGCAGATCGAGACCGTTCGGGACGTGCGCCTGGCCACCAAGGCCCTGATGGGGCTGCCGCAGCACTGGCTGGCGCCGGACACGGTGGCCGGGGTGGCCCGGGTGGCGGAGAAGGCGCGGCACCAAGGGGTGGGGCTGGCCATCCACACCCACGTGAACAGCGCACAGTCGATGACCCCGCTGGTGGCCAGGGCGAGCCGCGCCATGCTGGAGGCGGGGGTGCGTGACGTGCGCAACCAGGGGGTGCTGATGCGGGGGGTCAACGCGAGCACGACCGAGCTGCTGGACCTCTGTTTCGCCCTCGCCGACGGAGCTTCGATCACGCCGTACTACTTCTACATGTGCGACATGATCCCCTTCGCCGAGCACTGGCGGGTCTCGCTGCGGCAGGCGCAGCACCTGCAGCACGACATCATGGGCTACCTGCCCGGCTTCGCGACACCACGGATCGTCTGCGACGTCCCCTTCGTCGGCAAGCGCTGGGTGCACCAGGTGGACGACTACGACA
Source organism: Ornithinimicrobium sp. (assembly GCF_035267225.1). Taxonomy (GTDB): domain Bacteria; phylum Actinomycetota; class Actinomycetes; order Actinomycetales; family Dermatophilaceae; genus Ornithinicoccus. The sequence goes on along the minus strand of NZ_DATFMA010000069.1, from coordinate 509 downwards.
CGGAGCGCGGCATCTCGCTGTGGCGCAAGAACTACCGCACCTCGATCGAGGCCGACGATGTCGACGTCACCAGCGCCGAGTACGCCTACTACGACCCCATCGACACGCTGCCCGCGGCCGGTGCCGACTGGTGGCGCCGCCACAGCGACGCGCAACGGACCCACGAGGTGGCTGCGGCCGCCGCGGCCACCTCGCGGGAAGCCTCCCTGGCCCAGCTGGTCTGAACGGCGGCGTGCTAGAGCCGGTCCCGCCAGTCGTGCTGCTGACGGAAGCCCAGCACCTCGCGCGCCTTGCGGTTGGTCATGAGTGACTCGTACTCACCGTGGTCGGCGGCCAGCGGTACGCCCGGGAAGTGCGTGGCGGCCAGTTCCTGGGCGCTCTCGTGGGCCACGTTGGTGTCGTTGGTCGCGTTGAACACCTGGTAGCCGAGCCCGTCGGTGCGCACCGCGAGGTCCACGATCTGTCCCAGGTCGCGAGCGTCGACATAGTTGAACGCGTTGCGGCGACGC
>NZ_DATFMA010000068.1:0-60267 GCF_035267225.1 Ornithinimicrobium sp. | reverse complement strand
CGCGTGGAATCTGCATTCTGCGATCCGGTCTGCGAGTCGTCGTCCTGCGGCTCCGTCTCCGGTACCTCCGGTGCCTGCTCGGGCGCCGTCGGCAGCGCGTCCGACCTCGTCAACTCGGGCGGGGCACCGGTGCGGATGCCGGGCGTGGGTTCGAACCGTGTCCACCCCAGGCCGTCGATGTAGAGCTCGGGCCACGTGTGGGCATCGGAGGCGACGACCGTCCAGGCGTCGTCGCCGACCTCACCCGGCAGGAAGCCCACGGCCATCCGAGCGGGGATGCCCTGCGAGCGCGCCATCATCACCATCGCGGTGGCGAACTGCACGCAGTAGCCGCGCCGGGTAGCCAGGAACTGGCTGATCGGGTCCTCGGCGGCGTCGGGATCCTCGGCGGCGAGGTCCAGCGAGTATGTGTAGCTCGGCGAGCGAAAGTGCTCCTGAAGGCGCCTTCCGATGGTCAGCGGTTCGGTCGCCGCGCCCACGATCTGCTCCGCGCCCGCCTGTACGGCAGGCGCGCTGGCCTCGGGCACCCGCACCAGCCGGGGGTCCTGCTCCGCGAGGGTTTGCGCGCTGGGGCCGACGGCATCCGGCGTGGCGTCCGCCGCGATCTCCTCATAGGTCGCCGAGTAGGAGTCCACCGGGGACTGCACGAGCACCGCTCCGGAGTCTTCGCTCACCTGCAGCATGGGCGAGCCCACCGAGGCCCTGACCGCGCCCACGGGGAGGGCCAGGTGGGGTGCTTCCAGCGTGTTCACCGTGATGGAAACCTCCTGGGAGGCCACCACGGCCGAGCTGGACAGCCCTACCGGCTGAGGCAGGGTGGGGCCCTGCAGCTGCTGCCCGTCCCGTTCGGGTGTCTGCCAACGCTCCCCCTGGAAGTCGCTCGCAGCGCTGACCCTGAACGGCGGGACCGACGGCGTCGTCGAGGTGTACTCCAGCACCGGCGCATCGGACTGGTTCCGCAGGTCCTCGCCCGGGTCCATGGACTCGGTGAACGTGACCTGGCTGCCCCCGGAGAGGTTGTTGGCGCCGGCGTTGCGGGCCAGCCCTTGCCCGAGGAAGGTCGGTGGCATGTGCGGCAGGATCGCCGCCGTGACGAGTGCTCCGGTGAGCGCGAGGGCACCCAGCCCGCGAGCCAGGTTGCGGTATCCGCGACCGAACCGAGTGCCGGTCCCGAACTCGCGCAGATCGGCCCTGGGCCATGCGGCCAGGAGACGGTCGGACTGCTGGGCGACCATGATCAGCCACAGGGAGGCCGTGGCGAGGAAGAACCACGGCTGCATCGGCTCGCCGTTGTTCGACACCGACACCAGGAACGCCGCCGCCAGGGGTACTCCGGCGATGGCCGGCGCGCCGTTGGTGACACCGATGGAGTCGACGGCCACGGCGGTCAGCAGCAGCACCGAGACCACGAGGAAGGCGACTGCGGTGGTGGTGGGAGCCGGGGCGGCGAACTGACGCAGCACCGTGCCCGCCTCAGCCAGCAGATCGACCCCCCGGGTGACGGTGCTGGGTGTCGGCAGGCCGAACGAGAGCGTGGGCGCGAGGTACATCCAGCACAGCACCCACGTGCCGGCCACCAGCTGTGCGACCGCGACCAGGGAGGGAAGGGTGTTGAGGCTGCGCAGTACGGCCCCGAGCAACGCGACCAGGGCCACCATCACCACGCCGTCGGCGATCCAGGTCTGCTCCTGCAGCAGCGTCGTCAACGGCCACCCCACCGAGAGCGACGCCAGAGCTGCGACGAGGGCCTCGGGCCACATCCCGCGTTGAAGGTTCACCGTCCCCCCGCTCCAGCCCGGCGTGGATGTCGGTGCAACGACATCCACGCCGGGGCGAGGTCTGCTTCGCTCGCACATCGTGCGGTCGACCAGCCGGCTTCCTCGAGCACCCGGGCCGGTCGCTCGGGCTCGAACCCGGCCTCCGCCGACTCCGCCCGGCGAGCCCGCGCCGGGTCGTGGGCGAAGGACCCGCGCTCCAGCACGAAGGCCACCGCCGTGGATCCGGGCTCGCGGATGGCGGCCAGATGACGCATCTCCTCGGCGTCGTGGTCCACCACTGCCGCCACCGCGAGCACCCCACCGGAGGTGAAGGTGTGCGCCGCGGCGGCCACGGTCTCCAGCCCCAGGTCGTCGTCACGTGCTGCGCGGGCCAGCGTCTCCAGCAGGTCGGAGAGGTCCATCGGGTGCCCGGCGGCGCCGGTAGCCACCGTGTGCGCACTGAGCAGATGCACCACGTAGCCCTCTCGGATCAGGGCTCGTCCGGCTGAGGCCACGGCGCTGACCGCCCCCTCGAAGGTGTCACTGGGACCTCGAGAACGGCCGTGCGCGCCGCCGCGAGAGTCCAGCAGCAGCACGGCACGCCGCCGCGCTGGCCGGTCCTCCTGGCGAACCATGAGCTCGCCGCGGTGCGCCGTTGCGGGCCAGTGGACGCGTCGCAGCTCGTCGCCGTCCCGGTACTGGCGGATACTGACGTCGTCCTCGCCGTGGAGAGCCACCATCTGCGGCTGCTCACCCTCGGTTCCGCGTCCCTGAGCCAGGGCGCCCGGGCCGGTCAGGTCGTAGACCCGGGGGAGCAGCAGCACCTCGGTCGTGCTCGACAAGCGGACCGCCACGTAGATCAGGCCGAAGGGGTCGCGCTGCCGCAGGCTCAGTGGGCCGAGCCGGTAGGCACCACGGCGAGAGCTACGTACCTGATAGCGCAGCGTCCGTCGCTCGCCGGGTTCGAGGGTGTGCAACACGAAGCGAGGAGCGTCGCCCAGCTCGACGTCGAGGTGCTCCTGCGCGAGGTACAGCGGGGTGCGCCGGGCGCCCACGTTGCGGAACGTCGCCTCGACGCTTCCCGGCTCTTCTGGGTGCAGACGCCGCGGTGAGACGACCCGGCTCACCGCGAGCGACGGCGGGCGTCGACGCGAGAGCACCAGGGCCATGGCCGGCAGCACCGTCAGCGCCACGCCGATGCGGGTCAGGTCGGGATAGCCCAAGAGCACACCGGAAACGCTCGTGAGCAGGCCGAGGGAGAGGAAGACGACGCCGCGAGGGGTGAGGACCTGGAGGAACCTCATCGCCGCTCTGCACTCACGCGGCGCGGACCGGGGTCTTGGCCAGCACCTCGTCGACGATGTCGGCGGCGCTGCGCCGGCTGAGCTGAGCCTCCCCGGTCAGCAGCATCCGGTGCGACAGGATCGCCGGGGCAAGGGCCTGCACGTCTTCGGGCAGCACGTGGTCACGCCCGCCGAGCGCGGCGTGGGCCCGAGAGGAGCGCAGCAGCTGCAGCGCGGCGCGGGGGGAGGCGCCGAGGCGCAGCTGAGGGTGCTGGCGGGTGGCCCCGACCAGGTCGACGACGTAGCGGCGCAGCGAGGGTGAGGCGTGCAGGCGGCGGACCGCCGCGATCACCGCCCTCACGCTGGAGGCCGAGGTCACGGGGGTGATGCGGGACAGGGGGTCGGCCTCTCCGTGGGTGACGAGCATGTCCAGCTCCGCGGAAGGGCCGGGATAGCCGAGCGAGATGCGGGCCATGAAGCGGTCGCGTTGTGCCTCCGGCAACGGGTAGGTGCCTTCCATCTCGATGGGGTTCTGTGTGGCCACGACCATGAAGGGCAGGGGCAGCGGGTAGCTGTCCCCATCCACGGTGACCTGCTGCTCCTCCATGCACTCCAGCAGCGCGGACTGCGTCTTCGGGGAGGCCCGGTTGATCTCGTCGCCCACCACGAGGTTCGCGAAGATGGCACCCCGCCGGAACTCGAAAGCGCGCTGACTCTGGTTGTAGACGTTGACCCCGGTGATGTCGCTGGGGAGCAGGTCCGGAGTGAACTGGACGCGGCTGACGTCGCAGTCGATCGCGCGGGCCAGCGCCTTGGCCAGCATGGTCTTGCCGACGCCCGGGACGTCCTCGAGCAGCAGGTGCCCCTGGGCCAGCAGCACGATGATGGCCGTGCGCACCGCCTCCGGCTTGCCCTCGATGACGATACCGACGGCCTGAGCGATGTCGGCGGTCACCGCGCGCACGGTGTCCAGGTCCGCTTGTTCCACCTCTGCGGTGACGGTTGCGCTCGCGCTCGCGCTCATAGGACGTGTCACCCCTACGATCTTGCCTCATCGGTCTGGGAGCGACCGCCCGGGTCGGGCGGCGTGCACCACTACGCCCCACTGCGCCGTTGTCCCTGTGACCTGCACAAACAAGGGAAGATTTGGCGGGCAAAGCCGCTGTGGGGCTACATTGTGGGGGAAAGTGGAGTACAGTGGGGGCAGTGGGAGAAGGATGGCTCCCGAGTCGACGGAGGGGTGAGACCGATGTTCCTCGGTACGTACACCCCGCGGCTCGACGACAAGGGTCGGCTCTTCCTTCCAGCCAAGTTCCGCGACCGTCTGGCCACCGGCTTGGTCGTGACCAGGGGGCAGGAGCGGTGCCTGTACGTGTTCGCCATGTCCGAGTTCGAGCGCATCGCGTCGGCCATGCAGTCCACCCCGACCACGAGCCGTGCCGTCCGCGACTACCAGCGTGTGTTCCTCTCCGGGGCCTCGGACGAGATCCCGGACAAGCAGGGTCGGATCACGGTGCCTGCTGCGCTGCGGGAGTACGCGGGGCTGAACCAGGAGTGCACCGTGATCGGCGCCGGGTCTCGGCTCGAGATCTGGGACAGCGCCGCCTGGACGGCCTACCTCGAGCAGACCGAGCAGACGTTCGCCGACCAGGCCGAGGAGGTGGTCCCGGGGGTGCTCTGAGCCCTCGCCATGTCCCTTGCCCGCCTGCCAGCACCGGGTGCTGGGGCGTGGCCTCTCTCCGAATGCCGAGTCCGGGAGCCTCTTCCCCGGCTTCCGGGCCCGAGCTCGGCGAGAGACCACGAGCCAGCACTCTGCCCCCCGACCTCGCCCCATCTCGACCACGGAGAACCATGCAGCCCCACGATCGCGAGTACCGCCACACGCCGGTGTTGCGTGAGCGCGTCGTGGAGCTGTTGGCACCTTCCCTGGCCGAGCCGGGCTCGGTGTGCGTCGACGCCACGGTGGGACTCGGCGGTCACAGTGAGCGCATTCTCGAACGGTGCACGCGGGCTCGGGTCATCGGCATCGACCGGGACCGCGACGCCCTCGAGCGTTCCCGAGCCCATCTGGCCCGCTTCGGGGACCGGTTCACCGCAGTCCAGGCCACCTACGACCGGGTCGGGCCGGCCCTGGCCGAGCTCGAGCTGAGCGTGGCGGACGCCGTGCTGTTCGACCTCGGCGTGTCCTCGCTGCAGCTCGACGACCCGGACCGTGGATTCGCCTACCGGGCCGACGCCCCGTTGGACATGCGGATGGACCAGCGAGCCGGAATCACGGCCGCCGAAGTGCTCAACACCTACGACGCGGCAGCGCTGGAGCGGGTGTTGCGCGACTACGGCGAGGAGCGCTTCGCGCGCCGGATCTCCCGGGCCATCGTCAGGCAGCGCGACGACGCTCCGTTCTCGACCTCGGGGCCGCTCGTGGAGCTGTTGACCCGGGTGGTCCCGAGAGCCTCGCAACGCTCGGGCGGTCACCCGGCCAAGCGCACCTTCCAGGCGCTGCGGATCGAGGTCAACCGTGAGCTGTCCATCTGGCGACAGGCGCTCCCCTCGGCCCTGGCGCTGCTCCCGGTGGGTGGGCGCCTGGCGGTTCTGGCCTACCACTCGCTGGAAGACCGCATCACCAAGCAGGTGCTCGCCGCTGCCGCGACGAGCTCAGCCCCGCCCGGTTTCCCGGTCGAGCTGCCCGAGCAGCGCCCCTGGGCGCGGCTGCTGACCCGCGGTGCCGAGAAGGCCGGCCAGGAAGAGATCGAGGCCAACCCGCGGTCGGCGTCAGTGCGCCTGCGAGCCGTTGAACGTATCCGCGCTGCCGCGCCACAGGAGTCCGAGCACAGTACGAAGGAGCACCGGCCATGAGCCAGATGACCGCCACGGCCCGCGTTCAGGCCTACCCGCGCCCGTCCCGCGGCCGCGGGAGCGCCGCACCGGCCCGCCCCCCGCTGCGCGTCGTGCATGCGGCGCCGGCAGCAGTGGGTCACCTGTGGTACGCCGTTGCCCTCGGGGGGCTGATCATCGGCGGTCTGCTGCTGATGCTGATGCTCAACATGGCGCGCGCCGAGGGGTCGTTCGTCTTGAGCGACCTGCGTGAGGAGCACGCCGCACTCCATGCCGAGCAGGTCACGCTGGAGACCGAGGTCGCCGACCTGTCCTCGCCCTCGACGCTGGCTGAGAAGGCTGAGGATCTGGGCATGGTCGCCTCGCCCTCCACCGCCATCCTGCGGCTCTCCGACCACTCCCTCGTCGGCGTGGCGGCCATGGTTGCGAACGGCAAGACGCATACCGTTGACCTGCCCGGGGCCCGGAGTGCCGACGAGGTTCAATCAGCAGGAGAGTGATCGTGGCGCTCACGCCGAGGTCGAGCAACGGTATCGGCCATGGTCGTGGTGTCGCCCATCCTCAGCGCCGCGCCTGGGTGCTGCTCTTGGGGGTCCTGATGGTCTTCAGCCTCTTCGGGGCCCAGCTGGTGCGCCTGCAGGGCCTCGACGCCGCCTCGGTCTCGGCGGCGGCGGTCGACGACCGGCTTCGCGAGGTCACCATCCCGGCGCCGCGGGGTGCGATCACGGACGTCGACGGCGAGCCGATGGCGTTGGACATCGAGCGCAAGCACATCACCGCGGACCCGGTCAACGTCGCCGGGTACCGCCGGGTGGAGGACGGTGAGGTCGTCTCCGAGGGCCTGGTCGGCGCAGCAGACGACATCGCCGCGCTCACCGGATCGGACGCCGCCGAGCTGCGCCAAGTGCTCAGGGACACCACCGGCCGCTGGACCTACCTGGTCAAGGACGTCTCGCCGCAGACCTGGCAGGAGGTCGACGACCTCGGCATCCCCGGCGTCGACGCAGAGGACTACCACAAGCGCCAGTACCCGCTGGGCGAGGCGCCGGCCCCGCTCCTCGGGTGGGTCGGGGCCGGAGACCAACCGGCGGGGGGTCTGGAGCGCACCCAGAACGAGGCGCTGACGGGCACACCCGGTGAGCGCAGCTACGAGCTCGGGGGGCAGGGCGAGATCATCACCACGGGTACCAGCGTCGACACCCCCGCGGTGCCGGGACAGGACATCCGGCTGTCGGTCGACTCCGACCTGCAGTGGTACGCCTACGACGCCCTCGAGGAGCGGGTCAGGCAAGCCGGCGGCCTGAGTGGCTACGTGCTGGTGCAGGAGGTCAAGACCGGCCGGCTGGTGGCGGCCGCCAGCTACCCGAGCTTCGACCCGAGTGAGGACACCCAGGACGCGGACGCGATGCGCAACCTGCTGGTGGAGGACGTCTTCGAACCGGGCTCCACGACCAAGCTGATCACCGCCGCGGCGGCTCTGGAGGAGGGCCTGGTGGAGGCGGACACCCCCATCGTCGTGCCGACCCACCTTCCGCGAGCCGGGAAGGTCTTCAAGGACGCCAAACCCCACCCGGTGCTGAACCTGACCTTCGCCGGCGTGCTGGCCACCTCCTCCAACATGGGCACGATCCTGTTCGGCGAGCAGCTCGACGAGGAGACCCTGCACGACTACCTGGCTCGGTTCGGCATGGGCCGCAGATCCGGTCTCGGGCTGCCCGGCGAGTCATCGGGCGTCTTGCCCCCCACCGAGGAATGGGGCCCCACGACGCAGTACACGCTGATGTTCGGGCAGGGCATGTCCAGCACGGCGCTGCAGCAGCTGAGCGTCTTCCAGACCATCGCCAACGACGGAGTGCACGTCCCGCCGTCGGTGGTCGAGGGCACGACCGACAGCCAGGGCCGGTACGCCGAGGCCGAGGCGCCGCAGAGCGAGCGCATCGTCAGCAGCAAGACAGCACGGACCCTCACCTCGATCATGGAGGAGGTCACCAGCGAGGAGGGCACCGCGCCGATGGCGGCGGTCGACGGCTACCGCGTCTCGGGTAAGACCAGCACCGCCTCCCGGTTCGACGACAGCCTCGGCCGCTACAGCAAGACCACCGCCTCCTTCGTGGGCTACGCGCCGAGCGAGGATCCGGAGTACGTGGTCGCGGTGACGGTACAGCGACCGACCAACATCAGCATCTACGGCGGGACGATCGCCGGCCCCGTCTTTACCAACGTGATGCGCTACGTTCTGCAGTCGAACGGCGTGCCTCCCAGTGAGGGGGAGCACGAGCGAATGGACCTCGAGTTCGACCCCGGCGCCCCAGCGCCAGGAAAGGAACAGGGCGTGACCTTGTCAGATGTCGCGATCAAGGATGAAGGGTCAGGTGGGTGATCCCGCTGTCGCTGGGCGAGATCGCCCGCGCCACGGGAGGTCGCGTCCAGCCTGCCGACGCTGAGGCAACCGTGGTCCACGCCGCCGTGGTCACCGACTCGCGCGAAGTCGTCGAGGGCAGTCTCTACGTGGCCCGCCAGGGTGAGCACGCCGACGGGCACGACTACGTCTCCGCTGCCGCCGCGGCCGGGGCCGTCGCGGCACTGACCGACCGCGAGATGGAGGAGCTGCCCTGCGTCGTCGTCCCGGAAGTCGGCGACGCCTTCGCAGCTCTGGGCCGAGAGGTGGTGGAGCGCTGCCGCGCCGACGGCGGGCTGCGCATCGTCGGGATCACCGGCTCCTCGGGCAAGACCTCCACCAAGGACCTGCTGGCCCAAGTGCTGGCCGAGCACGGCCGAACCCTCGCCCCGCAGGCCTCCTACAACTCGGAGGTGGGGGTACCTCTGACGGTGTGCCGCCTGAGCTCGGACACCGAGTACCTGGTGGCCGAGATGGGCGCTTCCGGCGTCGGCCACATCGACTACCTGACCCGTATCGCCCCTCCGGATGTCGGGGTGGTCCTCAACGTCGGCTCGGCCCACCTGTCCGAGTTCGGCTCCCGCGAGGCGATCGCCCACACCAAGGCCGAGCTCGTCCGGGCGCTCGACACCGACGGGCTCGCGGTGCTCAACGCCGACGACGCCATCGTCGCGGCCATGGCGCAGCAGACCGCGGCCCCCGTGGTCCTGGTCGGTATCGGCCCCGACGCGGACGTGCGGGCCACCGACATCGTCCTGAGCTCTCGAGGGCAGGCTTCGTTCGCGGTGCACCTACCCGGTGAGGATCCGGTGAACGTGCAGCTGCGACTGCACGGGGAGCACCACGTCGGTAACGCACTCGCCGTGGCCACCGTGGCGCACCACTGGGGGGTCAGCCCGGCCGACATCGCGGAGCGGCTGGGCGCGGCGGTGCCGGCCTCGCGGTGGCGGATGGAGGTCACCGAACGCGCCGACGGTGTCACCATCGTCAACGACGCCTACAACGCCAACCCGGAGTCCATGCGGGCGGCGCTGCGCGCGCTGGCGGCAATGCGCAGCGGTCGCCGCGCGATCGCCGTCGTCGGCGAGATGCGTGAGCTGGGGGCGGACAGCGTCAGCGAGCACGAACGGGTCGGCCGCTTCGCAGCCGAGCTCGGGGTGGACCAGCTCGTGGCCGTCGGCCCGGGAGCCGCGCCGGCCGCGGAGGCTTTCACCGCGCAGCGGGGAGGTCCGGGGCTGGCCATCGACGAGGTCGACCAGGCCGCCCGGGTGCTGGAGGAGATGCTCGGGCAGGGCGAGGTGGTACTGCTGAAGTCGAGCCGCGACTCGGGGCTGCGTTTCCTGGGCGAGACGCTGGCCGCGGGGGGAGTCGTGTCGTGATCAGCGTGCTCCTGGCCGGGGCCATCGCAATGGTCCTGGCCATGGTCGGCACGCCGCTGTTCATCCGGTTCCTGGTCGCGCGCGGGTACGGGCAGTTCATTCGGGACGACGGGCCGACCTCGCACCACACCAAGCGCGGTACGCCGACCATGGGCGGCGCGGTCATCATCGCCGCGACGCTGCTCGGCTACTTCGGGGCGCACCTGCTGCTGATCGTGTTCGACACGCTGGACTGGGTCGACCTGCGCAGCACCGGTTTCACGATCAGCGGCCTCCTGGTGCTCTTCCTCATGGCCGGTCTGGGGCTGGTCGGGTTCTTCGACGACTACATCAAGATCTCCAAGCAGCGCAGCCTGGGCCTGCGCTCGGTGGAGAAGCTGGTCGGGCAGACCGCGATCGCGGTCATCTTCGCGGTGCTGGCGCTGCAGTTCCCGGTGGACGACTTCCGCCGTCCGGCGAGCACCGCCGTCTCGTTCGTCCGGGACACCTCGCTGGACTTCGCGGCCCTGGGCACCGTGGGTGGCCTGGTGCTGTTCGTGCTGTGGGCGAACATCATGATCGCCGGGGCCTCCAACGGGGTGAACCTGACCGATGGTCTGGACGGCCTGGCCACGGGGGCCTCGGTCATGGTCTTCGGCGCCTACATGCTGATCGGCATCTGGCAGTTCAACCAGAACTGCCAGATCAGCCCGGGACCGAACTGCTACGACGTCCGGGACGCGCTCGACGTGGCTGTGGTGGCGGCCTGCGTCGCGGGCTCCTGCTTCGGTTTCCTGTGGTGGAACGCCTCGCCGGCCAAGATCTTCATGGGTGACACCGGCTCCCTGGCTCTCGGTGGTGCCCTGGCGGGGCTGGCCATCGTGACGCACACACAGCTGCTGATGGCCATCCTCGGGGGCCTGTTCGTGCTGATCACCCTCTCGGTGATCATCCAGGTCGGCTCCTTCAAGATGACCGGAAAGCGGGTCTTCCGGATGGCCCCGCTGCAGCACCACTTCGAGCTGCTCGGTTGGGCCGAAGTCACGATCGTGATCCGGTTCTGGATCATCGCCGGCCTGTGTGTCGCGGTCGGTCTGGGGGTGTTCTACGCCGAATGGGTCGCGAGCCTGTGAGCACCGCATGAGTGACGACGGTGGCCCCCTGACCGGTCTCACGCACGCCGACGCCGCCTGGGCCGGTCTGCGCGTGGCGGTCACGGGGCTCGGCGTGAGCGGTTTCGCGGCCGCCGACGCGCTGGCCAGCCGTGGGGCTGTCGTGCGGGTGCTCGACCGGGGTGGCCCCTCAGCGGTGCAAGCCGATCGGGCCGCCCTGCTGCGGGCCCGGGGTGTCGACGTGCGGATCGGTGCGGAGCACGTCCAGCGATGGCCGGCCGAGGGCCAGAACGAGCTGGACCTGGACCTGGTGGTGACCTCGCCGGGATGGCGACCCGACCAACCGGTCCTGCAGTCGGCGCGGCAGCGCGGCGTCGCGGTCTGGGGCGAGGTGGAGCTCGCCTGGCGGATGCGCCGGCGCTCCGGTGCAGCGCCCTGGCTGTGCGTCACGGGCACGAACGGCAAGACCACCACCGTGCTGCTGCTGGAAGAGATGTTGCGCGCCGCCGGCCTACGCGCCGCGGCCGTGGGCAACGTCGGCACCGCCGTGCTCCAGGCCGTGCTGGACCCGCAGCCCTACGACGTGCTTGCGGTCGAGCTGTCCAGCTTCCAGCTGCACTACACGCACACCGTCTCCCCGCTGGCCTCCTGCGTGCTCAACCTGGCCGACGACCACCTCGACTGGCACGGGTCCGCCGCCGAGTATGCCGCCGCCAAGGCACGCGTCTACGAGCGCACCCAGGTGACCTGTGTGTACAACGTGCAGGAGCCCGCCACCGAGCGCATGGTCGCTGACGCCGAGGTCGTACCCGGCTGCCGAGCGGTCGGTTTCACTCTGGGGGTACCCGCGCGGTCCATGGTCGGCGTGGTCGAGGACGTGCTGGCCGACCGCGCCTTCGTCACCGAGCGGGCGACCTCGGCTGCCGAGCTGGCGACCCTGGCTGACCTGGCACCCGGAGGCGACCCCGCGCCGCACCAGGTCGCCAACGCGCTGGCCGCCGCCGCGCTGGCCCGCGCCTTTGGCGTCCCTCCCGCGGCGGTGCGCGAGGGCCTGCGGCGCTTCTCTCCCGCCGAGCACCGCATCACCGAGATCGGGCGCCGTGGGGGAGTGCGGTTCGTGAACGACTCGAAGGCCACGAACGCCCACGCTGCCGCTGCCTCGCTGGCGGCCTATGACGACGTGGTGTGGATCGCGGGTGGCCAGCTCAAGGGCGCCGATGTCGACACCCTGGTCTCGCGCGTCGCCTCCCGCCTGCGCGGCGTCGTGCTGCTGGGGGAGGACAGAGCCGAATTGTCGCGGGCACTTGCCCGACACGCGCCGCACGTTCGGGTGGTCGAGGTAGCGACACCGGAGACTGAGGGCATGACCGACGAGGCTCGCCGGGCGACCATGCAGGAGGTCATGGACCGGGCGGTCACTCACGCCGTGGGCCTGGCCGGCCCCACGGACGTGGTGCTGCTCGCTCCCGCTGCAGCGTCCCTGGACATGTTCGACTCCTACGAGGCGCGGGGCCGGGCCTTCACCGACGCCGCCACGCGCTTGGGTGCCCGGTCGTGACCGCCACGGCACCGCCGCGGCGCCGCCCGGCTGCTGCGTCGGAGAGCCCACTGGGTGCGGCCGGTGACTGGCTACGCTCCCCTGTCGCGCCCTACTACCTCATCCTGGTCAGCTCGGCCGCCCTGGTCTCGATCGGCCTGGTGATGGTCCTGTCGGCGAGCAGCGTCCGCTCCTACGTCGAGACCGGCAACTCCTACGGGGTCTTTGCCGCACAGCTGGCGTTCGCAGGCGTCGGCGTGATGCTGGGCTGGCTGACCTCACGCCTCGACCCGACGTGGTGGCAGCGGCTGGCCGTGCCGGGTCTGCTGCTGGCGCTGGGACTGCAGGCGTTGGTGCTCTCGCCCCTGGGCGTGGGCTTCCAGGGCAACCGGAACACGATCTACGTCGGCGGCTTCAGCCTGCAGCCCGCGGAGTTCGCCAAGCTCGCGTTGGTGGTCTTCGGCGCCGCTGTCCTGGCGCGCAAACGCGCGGTCATCGGCCATATCGCCCATGCGCTCATCCCGTTCGTCGTTCCCGGCGCGCTCGGGCTCGTGGGGTTGGTCATGGCCGGCAGGGATCTCGGGACGGCCATGATCCTGGTGGCCATCGCCGGCGGGATGCTGTTCGTGGCCGGGCTGCCCGTGAAGTGGTTCGGTCTGGTCGCGCTCGCCGCGGCCGCCGGGGTCGCGTTCCTGGCCATGGGCAGCTCGAACCGGATGCAGCGGATCGAGACCTGGCTCGGGGACACCTGCACCACGCCCCAGGTCGAGGGCTGCTTCCAGAAGGTGCACGCGGAGTACGCGCTGGCCGACGGCGGCTGGTGGGGCGTAGGTCTGGGTGCCAGCCGCGAGAAGTGGTCGCTGCTGCCGGAGCCGCACAACGACTTCATCCTGGCGATCATCGGTGAGGAGCTGGGCCTGCCGGGGAGCCTGACCGTGCTCGCCCTGTTCCTCGTCCTCGCCTACGCCTGCTTCCGGGTCATCTCCGCGAGCTCGGACCCCTTCGTGCGTCTGGGGACCGCGGGGGTGATGCTGTGGATCCTCGTGCAGGCCTGCCTGAACATCGGCTCGGTCATCGGGATGCTGCCGATCATCGGGGTGCCCCTGCCCCTGGTCTCCAGCGGAGGCTCGGCCCTCATCGCGGCCCTGATGGGGATCGGGCTCCTGCTGTCCCTGGCCCGGACCGTTCCCGGCTGCCGCGCCGCCCTGGCCGGCCGGCGTTCGGTCCTGCGTCGCACCCTGGCCGCCCTCCCTGCAGGCGGAAGGCCCCGTCGGTGAGTCCCTCCCCACGGCCGCTCTCGGTGATCCTCGCCGGAGGCGGCACAGCAGGTCACGTCAACCCTCTGCTGGCCGTGGCCGACGCGCTCGGTCGGCGCGAACCGGACAGCCTGGTCACGGTGCTCGGCACTCGCGAAGGGCTGGAGTCACGCCTGATCCCGCAGCGCGGCTACCCCTTGGTCACCGTGCCCAAGACACCCTTCCCGCGGCGACCCGGCCGGGCTGCGGTCGCCTTCCCCGGCGCGTTCGGGCGCGCGGTGCGAGAGGCCGGGCAGGCGCTCGCCCAGGTGCAGGCGGACGTGGTGGTGGGGTTCGGCGGCTACGTCGCAACCCCGGCATACCTCGCCGCTCGCATCGCTCGGACCCCGATCGTGGTGCACGAGCAGAACGCCCGCCCGGGGCTGGCGAACCGTCTCGGGGCCCGCTTGGGGGCCGTGGTGGCCACCACCTTCGAGCAGACCTCGCTGCCTCACGCCCAGGTCGTGGGCATGCCCCTGCGCCGCGAGATCAGCACGCTGGACCGGACCGCGCTGCGTGAGGAGGCGATGGCGTACTTCGGGTTGAGTCCGGCCCGGCCTACCCTGCTGGTGACCGGTGGGTCCCTGGGTGCGCAACGGCTCAACGCGGCTGTCGCCGCCGCGGCGGACGACCTCGCGGGGGCCGGGGTTCAGGTGCTGCATCTCACCGGAGCGGGCAAGGAGGTCCGCGTGGCGGGTCACGAGACGGGGCGGGCCCGCTACGTCGCGCAGGCCTACACCGACCGGATGGACCTGGCCTATGCGGTAGCCGACCTGGCGGTATGCCGGGCCGGCGCCGGCACGGTGTGCGAGCTGGCGGCGGTGGGTCTGCCGGCCGTGTACGTGCCCTTGCCGGTGGGCAACGGCGAGCAGCGGCTGAACGCCTCGGGCGTCGTCCGGGCCGGTGGAGGGCTGTTGGTGCAGGACGCCGAGGTGTCCCACGCCTGGGTCACGACGGTGTTGCTGCCGTTGATGCAGGACGCATCCCGTTTGGGCCGGATGTCGGTGTCGGCCTCCAGGGCAGGGCAGCGCGACGCCGACGAGGCGATGGTGGACCTCGTGCTGCGAGCGACGGGGCGCTCATGAGCACACCCGGTGGCCACGAGCGGCCTCGCTTCGACTTCGAGGCCGACCTGCCTGCCCTCGAGCAGCTGGACCGGATCCACTTCGTGGCCATCGCGGGGTCGGGGATGTCGGGCGTCGCGTCCCTCTACGCCAGCGCCGGCTCACGAGTGACCGGTTCGGACACCGCCGACAACGCCGCCGTGCGGCACCTGCGGGCACAGGGCGCTCACGTGTACCGCGGCCACGATGCGGCACAGGTGGGCGACGCCTCGGTCGTCGTGGTCTCCGGAGCGGTGCCGGAGGACAACCCCGAGCTGGCCCGGGCCCGGGAGCAGGGCCTGCCGGTGCTGCACCGGGCCCAGGCGATCGCCGTGCTCAGCCGCAGCCGCGACGCGCTGGCCGTTGCCGGGACCAACGGCAAGACGACGACCAGTGCCATGGCCGTCGCGGTACTGTCCGCAGCCGGCGGTGACCCCGGCTTCGTGATCGGGTCGCCGCTGGTCGACCGCGGCACGAGTGCCTCGCTGGGCTCGGGTCCGATGGTCATCGAGGCGGACGAGAGCGATCGTTCGTTCGTGGCGTACCGACCCCGCGTGGCCATCGTGACCAACGTGACCCCGGATCATCTGGACTTCTACGGCGACTTCGCGGGGGTGCAGCAAGGTTATGCGGACTTCGTGGCCACCATGGCCCCCGGCGGCACTCTGGTGAGCAACGCCGACGATGCGGGCTCGCGGGAGCTCGCTGCCCACGCTCGGCGCCGCGGGACTCGGGTGGTGACGTGGGGCGAGTCGGCGAAGGCTGATCTGCGCATCGGCACTATCGCGCACGAGCACAAGCACACCTCGGCTGACCTCACGTGGCGCGCCGGCCCGGCTTCCGTGGGGGCGGGGTCGCAGCACCGCCTGTCCGTGCCTCTGCCCGGGGCGCACAACCTGCACAACGCCGCGGCCGCCCTGCTGGCAGGGGTCGCCGGCTACGGCATCGACGTCGAGCAAGGTGTCCACGCCTTGGCTGGTTTCGCCGGCACCCGGCGCCGGTTCGAGACGGTGGGGCGCGCCGGTGGGGTGGAGGTGATCGACGACTACGCCCACAACGGCCCCAAGGTGGCCGCCGTCGTCCGAGCCGGACGCTCGGTCGTGGGGGAGGGGGGTCGGCTCGTGGTCGCCTTCCAGCCGCACATGTACTCCCGGACCCGAGCCTTCGCGGAGGACTTCGCCCAGGGTCTGCGCCCGGCAGACGTCGTGATCGTCCTCGACGTGTACGGCGCTCGCGAGTCCCCACTGGCTGGTGTCAGTGGCGAGACGATCGTCAGCGCGATGAGATCCGGGTCCGCTGGCGCCGACCCACGCACCCCGCCCGGCGTGACTGATGAGGCCGAGGTGTACTACGTGGCCGATCGGCAGGGCGCTGCTGAGCGGATCACCACGGTGCTTCGGCCGGGGGACGTGCTGCTCACCGTGGGTGCGGGTGACATCACCACGCTCGGCCCGGAGGTCCTGCGCCGTCTGGAGGGCCGGCGTGGCTGATCCGTTCACCGCCCGTGGGCGCGCTGGGCGCTCACGGGCGCGCCGCTCGCGGTGGGCGCTACTGGTTCTCGTCGCTCTGGTCGTCCTCGTCGTCTACCTCGTCGCCTTCTCTCCGGCGCTGGTGGTCAGGGAGGTGGTCGTCACCGGGGCGGACGAGCAGGTCGCGCGCATGGCGCGGGAGCACGCGGACGTCGGCGTCGGCCGGCCGTTGGCGCGAGTCGACACCGAGGCGGTCGGGGAGAGGGTCGCCGCAGACTCCCGGCTCGAGTCCGTTGAGGTGACGCGGCGGTGGCCTTCGACCATCAGCATCGAGCTCACCCTTCGCAGCGCGCGCGCCGTCTTGTCCCAGCCCGGCGAGCAGCCGATGCTCGTCGACCGCTCGGGTGTGGCCTACCAGGCAGTCGCCCAGCGTCCCGACGACCTGCCCCAGATCAGCGCACCGCCGGGTGCCGTGGCCGAGGCGTCAGTGGCCGGCGCGCTGCAGGCGCGCTCCGCGCTGGACGACTCGACCAGGGACCAGGTGTCCTCACTGGAGGTCACCGCGGACGGTGACCTGCGCTTCGACATCGGGGCACTGACGGTGCTGTGGGGCCAGCCCGAGGAGGTGGAGGCCAAGGCCGCCGCGGTGGAGGCGCTGTTGAGCCAGGAAGGCATCGACCCCGACGAGGAGCGTTCCTTGACCCTGGACGTGACCGCGCCGCAGACTCCGGTGGTCAGTGGTCTGTCGCCCGCGCCGCCTGACTGACCGGGCTCAACCTGCACTTGAGGTAGAGGGTCATGGGCTGATCGAGGGTTGCCCCGTATGCTGACCGGACATCCTCGCGCGGACGGCGGTTTCGGCACCTCGGGGTCCGTTCGGGCGCACACTTCAGGCTCACGTTCATCACGGAAGGCGCATCGTGTCAGTAGCGCAGAACTATCTCGCCGTCATCAAGGTTGTTGGTATCGGAGGGGGCGGGGTCAACGCGATCAACCGCATGATCGAGGTCGGCCTGAAAGGCGTGGAGTTCATCGCCATCAACACCGACGCGCAGGCGCTGTTGATGAGTGACGCGGACGTCAAGCTCGATGTCGGTCGCGAGCTCACCCGTGGTCTGGGAGCGGGCGCGGACCCGGAGGTGGGCCGTCGCGCGGCGGAAGACCACACCGAGGAGATCGAGGAGGCGCTGCGCGGCGCCGACATGGTGTTCGTCACGGCCGGTGAGGGCGGCGGCACCGGGACCGGGGGTGCTCCGGTGGTCGCCAAGATCGCCAAGACCCTCGGCGCCCTGACCATCGGCGTGGTGACCAGGCCCTTCACCTTCGAGGGCCGACGTCGCGCGAACCAGGCCGAGTCCGGGATCGGCGCGCTGCGCGAGGAGGTCGACACCCTGATCGTGATTCCCAACGACCGCCTGCTGTCCATCTCCGACCGGGCGGTGAGCATGCTGGACGCCTTCCGCAGTGCGGACCAGGTGCTGCTCTCCGGCGTCCAGGGCATCACCGACCTGATCACCACACCGGGTCTGATCAACCTGGACTTCGCGGACGTGAAGTCCGTCATGCAGGGAGCGGGGTCGGCCCTGATGGGTATCGGCTCGGCACGGGGTGAGGACCGTGCCGTGCAGGCGGCTGAGCTCGCGATCTCCTCCCCGCTGCTCGAAGCCAGCATCGAGGGGGCTCACGGCGTCCTGCTGTCGGTGCAAGGTGGCTCCGACCTCGGACTGTTCGAGATCAACGAAGCGGCGCGGTTGGTCCAGGAGGCTGCCCACCCGGACGCCAACATCATCTTCGGAGCCGTGATCGACGACTCGCTGGGCGACGAGGTACGGGTGACCGTGATCGCAGCCGGATTCGACGGCGGGGCCCCCATCCAGCGCACCGACGAGCGTGCGCTCGGGCAGGTGCAGGCCGGTGGCGGCGGGCGTGCCGCGACGGGCCAGCCGAGCGCCTCCCGTGCCGCTGCCGCAGCTGCGCCCTCGAGCGGAGTCGCCCCGACCCCGGAGGCGGAGCGTGGTGGGTCCGAAGGCGGCCAGGCCACCCAGCGCAGCGAGGACACCGAGCCCAGTGAGAACACCCAGAGGCAGAGGCCTGCGGCGGCCGAGCAGCCCGAGCGCGCCACGACCCCGCCCCGAACGGTGACCTACCAGGAGGCGGAAGACCTCGACGTGCCGGACTTCCTGAAGTAGTCGTCACCGGCGTGGGTGTCGATGGCGCGAGGGCGCTGGCATGGCTTGAACCTGACGGCCACCGTGTTCCGCTGGCGTGACCGGCTGCCGCCGGCCGGTCCGGGGCAGTGCGGAGTCGAGTGGGCGGTGACCGACCGTTTCGGAGGACGCAGCCGCGGGCGTTTCGGTGAGCTCAACCTCGGTGCCGGCGTGCAGGACGACCCGGTGGCCGTCGCCGGCAACCGGAGCCTGGTGGCCCGGGAGCTGGGGGTGAGTGCCCGTCGGCTGCGCTTCATGCGCCAGCAGCACGGCACCACCGTCGAGTGGGTGGAGGGCCCGGCTCCAACACTGGGCTCGGAGCCCGAGTGCGACGCCCAGGCCACCGACGAGCCCGACCTCGCCCTGGCCGTGTTGGTCGCCGACTGCACCCCTGTGCTGCTGGCCGACCCGGCGAAGGGGCTCGTCGCTGCGGTGCATGCGGGCCGGGTGGGGATGAGCGCCGGGGTGGTGCCGCGGTGCATCGAGGTGTTGCGACAGCGCGGCGCGGAAGAGCTGAAGGCCGTGGTGGGCCCCTCCATCTGTGGACGGTGCTACGAGGTGCCCGAACAGATGCGGTCAGAGTGCTCGGCTTGGTCCGCGGCGGCCAGTGTGTCGTGGGTGGGGACGCCCGCGCTCGACGTGGCCGCCGCCGTGGTGCAGCAGCTCACCAGGGACGGGGTGAGCGTGCAGTGGCTGCCCGGCTGCACCCGGGAGTCCGGGGACCTGTACTCCCACCGAGGCGACCCGCGTACCGGCCGCTTCGCCGCGACGGTGCGCCTGCTGCCAGAGGCGGCCTGATGGCTCACCCGCCCTCGCCGCGCTCCACCGAGCTGGCCGAGCGTCTGGGGCGGGTCCGGGCCAGGATCGCTCTGGCATGCCGGCAGGTCGGGCGAGACCCGGAGGAGCTGTGCCTGGTCGCCGTCACGAAGTTCTTCCCGGCTGCCGACGCGGCGACGCTGGTGCGCCTGGGAGTGGGTGACCTGGGTGAAAGCAGGGACCAGGAGGCGGCCGGAAAGCTGGAGGGCCTTGGCGCCGAGCTCGAGGGCGGCCCGTTGCCCCGGATGCACATGGTCGGGCAGGTGCAGACCAAGAAGGCCCGTTCGGTGGTGCGGTGGGCAGACGTCGTGCACTCGGTGGACCGACCCAAGCTGGTCACCGCCTTGGACCGGGCCGTCGGACGCGCACTGGGCGAGGGTGAGCGGGCCGACCCGCTCGACGTGCTGGTGCAGGTGGACCTGGACGGGGGCGCGGCCCAGGGGCGCGGCGGTGTCCGGCCTCAGGAGGCGGTGGACCTGGCCGAGCGGGTCGCCGAGTGCGAGCACCTGAGCCTGCGCGGGACCATGGCCGTCGCCCCGGCCGGCGCGGCCGGGGACGAGGCGGCGCTGACCCGGGCCTTCGCTGAGCTGCAGCAGGTCCATGGCCTCATCCGGGGCCGCTTCCCCCAGGCTCAGTGGCTCTCGGCCGGTATGAGCGGGGACCTGGAGCAGGCCGTCGGGGCGGGGGCGACACACCTGCGTGTCGGGAGCGGAATCCTCGGTTCGCGTCCGCCTCAGGGGTAACGTCGCTCACGAAACGAAGCGCCGCCGGTAGGGGCGGCATCACGGCATCGAGGAGCTCTTTGAGATGGCTGGGGCACTGCGTACGACCATGGAATGGTTGGGGTTGGCCGAGGTCGAGGGTCGCTACGACTACGACGACCAGGACCACGACGCGCAGGACGCCCACCGTCAGTCCTCCGAGACCGAGCGGAGCCATCGCGAGCCTCCGGCGCGAGGGGCTGACGTCACTCCGCTGCCCCGGCGCACACCGGTGGCTCGGGTCGTCCAAGAGCCGGAGGCGAGCGAGTTGAACCGCATCACGACGATCCACCCCCGCACCTACAACGAGGCGAAGACCATCGGGGAGTCCTTCCGCGTCGGCACGCCGGTCATCATGAACCTCTCGGAGATGGAGGACGGGGACGCCAAGCGGCTGGTCGACTTCGCCGCCGGTCTGGCCTTCGGGCTGCACGGCTCCATCGAGCGCGTCACCAGCAAGGTGTTCCTGCTGTCTCCCGCACACGTCGAGGTCGAGGGCACCGCCGACGCCGGACGGGCCCAACAGGGTTTGTTCAACCAGAGTTGACACACTGACCCTATGGTCAGTCAGATCCTGGGTTTCGCCCTCTACCTCTACTTCATCGTCCTCATCGGGCGCCTGATCTTCGACTGGATCCAGGTCTTCTCCCGCGACTGGCGACCCAGCGGCGTGATCCTGGTCGTCGCCGAGTTCATCTACAGCCTGACCGATCCACCTCTGCGCGCCCTGAGGCGCGTCATTCCGCCGCTGCGGCTGGGCGGAGTAGCCCTGGACCTGGCTTTCCTGGTGCTCATCATCGGTGTCAGCTTCGCGCGAATCCTGGTCAGCCAGATCCCATTCTGACTCCGCGAGAAAGAACACCGTCCAGCGCAAGGGTCCGTTAGGGTGTCCTGCATTGTGAAGCAGGACCGGCCGGGACCCCCACCGTCCGGCTACCGATCAGTCGAACGAGGTGCACCATGGCGTTGTCCCCTGAGGACGTCATCAAGAAGAGCTTTACGTCCACCCACCTCCGTCGCGGGTACGACGAGACCCAGGTCGACGACTTCCTCGACGAGGTCGTGGTCGAGCTGCGCCGGCTCAACTCCGAGCGCGTCACGCTGGAGAACGATCTGCAGGAGTGCCGCTCCGGGAAGGCGCCCGAAGACGGGTCGCGCTCGGCAGGCTCCGACTTCGAGAGCGACCCTGAGAGCGACCCTGAGAGCGACTCGGAGGCCTTGCAGTCGGAGAGGGAGGAGCTCGCCCGCGTCCGCCGTGAGCGCGACGAGCTCGTCGCCGAGCTGGACAGCCTGAACCAGCGGGTCGAGTCGAGCCGCGCCGAGGCAGACGCAGCCGAGCAGGAGGCGGCGGCGCGGATCGACGCCGCCAAGTCCGAGGTCGAACAGGCCGAGGCCTCCGGTTCGGAGAGCGACAGCAGCACGCGAGAGGCGCTCGAGGACGAGCTGAAGGTGCTGGAGCACCGGGTGGAGGAGGCCAGGGCCGAAGCCGAGCGCGCCGAGGCGGAGGCCCACGAGAAGGCGGCACAGGCCCAGGAGCGGCCGACCGAGGAGACCGCACCCAGCGATCAGGCGGCCGGCATCATCGCGTTGGCGCAGAGGGTGCACGACGAGCACGTCGCAGAAGGTGAGAGCACCAAGGCGCGGCTGGTCAGCGAGGCCGACGAGTACGCCGAACAGGTCACCACCCAAGCAGATGCCCGCAGCCGGGAGCTGACCGAGAGCGCCCAGCAGCAGCACGACGAGCTGCTTGCCTCCGGGCAGCAGCAGCATGACGAGCTGGTCCAGACCGGCCAGGGGCGTCACGACGAGCTGGTCAGCGAAGGGCAGGCGACCCACGACCGGCTGGTCGCCGAAGGGCAGGCGACCCACGACCGGGTGGTGGCCGAGGGTCAGAGCACCCACGACGCGCTGGTGCAGGACGGTCACGACACTCACGACCAGCTGATCGGCGAGGCCGAGCAGCGGCGGACCAACGTGCTCGGTGACCTGACGGAGCGGCAGGCCAGCCTCGCCTCGAGTATCGAGGAGCTGACGACTCGACAGAAGGAGGCACGAGCCCGGTTGCGCGCCATGCTTGCCGAGCAGCTCAGCACTCTCGAGGACGACTAGTCCTGCGCACGGCACTCCCTGGCCCCCGGCCCTGGCGTGGACCAGGCTCGTGCCTTATCCTCCGCTCACAGGGTCAGCGTTCCGCGGCCCGGAACCGAGTAGGGGTGGCGCGTGGTCAGCGAGCCGTCGTCAGAGTCAGCAACCGGAACCGTCGAGGACACCGGGGTCCCGGTGCTGTCGGACGAGGATCCATGGACGAGTGAGGAGCTGGCTGCGGTCCGCGACGAGCTGGTCGGGGACAACGCGCGTCTCGCCGACGAGCTCGCCGAGGTCGAGCACGACCTGGTCGCCCTGATGCGGGAGTCGGGAGAAGGCTCCGGAGACGACCAGGCCGATGCCGGGGCGGCCACCTGGGAGCGGGAGCACGAGATGTCGTTGGCCAACAACGCGCGTGCCCTCATGCAGCAGACGGAGCACGCCATCGAGCGCATCGACGACGGTGACTACGGGGTGTGCGAGTCGTGCGGCCGTGCCATCGGCAAGCTGAGGTTGCAGGCGTTCCCGCGGGCCACGCTGTGCTTGAAGTGCAAGCAGCGGCAGGAACGACGCTGAGCCAGCCCTCGCGCCGGCCCGCCTCACCCGGCACCCTGTGGTGGACGGTGGCCCTGGCCGGTGGGTGGATCGCCCTGGACCAGGCCACGAAGCACTGGGCGGTAGAGGCGCTGACCGGCGCGCAACCCGTGCCGGTCGTCGCAGACTGGTTCCAGCTGCGCCTGGTCTACAACTCGGGGGCGGCCTTCTCGCTCGGCACCGGAAGCACGTGGGTGTTCACCCTCCTCGCCTCCGTCGTGGTAGCGGTCCTGCTCTGGAACCTGCCCCGGGTGACGCACCGAGGGTACGCCGTGGCCGTGGGTCTGCTCATCGGAGGCGCAGGGGGCAACCTGGTCGACCGGCTGATCCGGGAGCCGGGCTTCGGCCGCGGCGAGGTGGTGGACTTCTTCGCTCTGCCGAACTTCCCCGTGTTCAACGTGGCCGACATCGGCATCACCAGCGCGGCGCTGCTGATCGGCCTGTTGGCCTTGCGGGGCGAGGACTTCACCGATGTCGGCTCGGCCGCCCCAGGGTCAGGCCCGCAGTCAGCCGTCCGCAACGGGGAGCCCACGTGAGGCCGCAGGAGGTGCGGACCCGCGTGCCCGAGGGACTGGAGGGTGAGCGTGTGGACACCGCGGTCGCGCGCATGCTGGGGCTCTCTCGCAGCAAGGCGGCGGACCTGGCGGGGGGCGGGGCCATCCTGCTGGACGGACGGGCCGCCGGGAAGTCGGACCGGGTCGTCGCCGGCGCGTTCGTCGAGGTGACCCTCTTCACGCCCGCACCTGAGCCGGTGCGGGTGGTGCCCCGGCCCGTCCCCGACCTGACGGTGGTGTACCACGACCAACACATCGTGGTGGTCGACAAGCCACCGTTCGTGGCCGCACATCCCAGTGTCGGCTGGGACGGGCCGGATGTGCTGGCCGGGCTGGCCGACGCCGGGTACCGGATCTCCACCTCCGGCGCAGCGGAGCGTCAGGGGGTCGTGCAGCGTCTCGACGTGGGCACCAGCGGGCTCATGGTCGTGGCGGCCTCGGAGCGGGCGTACACCCTGTTGAAGCAGGCGTTCCGCGACCGCGAGGTCAGCAAGACCTACCACGCGTTGGTCCAGGGACTCCCGGACCCCCACGAGGGGACCATCGACGCACCGATCGGCCGGCATCCCGGGCACGACTACCGCTTCGCCGTCATGAACAGCGGCCGCCCGAGCCTGACCCATTACACCCTGCTCGAGGCATACCGCTCCGCCAGCCTGCTCCAGGTGGAGCTCGAGACCGGGCGGACGCACCAGATCCGGGTGCACTTCTCGGCCTTGCGCCACCCCTGCTGCGGCGACCTCACCTACGGAGGAGACCCCTCGCTGGCTGCTCGGCTCGGCCTGAAGCGGCAATGGCTGCACGCGACGTCGCTGAGCTTCACCCACCCCGGAACCGGCGACCCGGTGCGCTTCGAGAGCGACTACCCGAACGACTTGCGCCGGGCCCTCGAGCGCCTCTCCGGCTGAGACGACACACGCCAGGCTCTGGGCGTGGTCTGTCCGAGCGGAGACCTAAGATCGAGGCGATGCCAGCGACGTCCAGCCCCGCACAGAGCTTCGTTCACCTCCACAACCACACCGAGTACTCGATGCTCGACGGCGCGGCCCGGATCGACCAGATGTTCGCCACCGCAGCCGAGTACGGGATGCCGGCGATCGCAACCACCGACCACGGCTACGTCTTCGGGGCCTACGAGTTCTGGGCGGCGGCGCGCGCCCACGACGTCAAGCCCATCATCGGTGTCGAGGCCTACGTCACTCCGGGAACACACCGCAGCGACAAGACCCGGGTGAAGTGGGGCGACGGCGGCCGTGACGACGTCTCCGGCGGCGGCGCCTACACGCACATGACTCTGCTCGCCCGCACGAACGACGGCCTGCACAACCTGTTCCGGCTCTCCTCGCTGGCTTCGCTGGAGGGCTACTACTTCAAGCCGCGGATGGACCGTGAGCTGCTCTCGCGGTACGCCGGGGGCCTGGTCGCGACGACCGGGTGCCCGTCGGGGGAGGTGCAGACCCGCTTGCGGCTCGGGCAGTACGACCGGGCCCGTCAGGCCGCCGCCGACTTCCGGGACATGTTCGGCCCGGAGAACTACTACTGCGAGCTCATGGACCACGGCATCGAGATCGAGCGGCGCGTCCAGCGCGACCTGCTCGCCCTGGCCAAGGACCTCGACCTGCCCCTGGTGGCCACCAACGACCTGCACTACACCCGGCAGGAGGACGCGAAGGCGCACGCGGCGCTGCTGTGCGTGCAGTCCGGCTCGACCATGCAGGACCCGAACCGGTTCAAGTTCGACGGCGACGGCTACTTCCTGAAGACGGCGGCGCAGATGAGGCACCTGTGGCGGGAGCTGCCCGAGGCTTGTGACAACACGCTGCGCATCGCCGAGCGGTGCAACGTCTCGTTCACCGAAGGGGAGGGTCGGTACATGCCCCGGTTCCCCTGCCCCGAGGGCGAGGACGAGACGAGCTGGTTCATCCGGGAGGTCGAGGTCGGTCTGACCCAGCGCTTCGGCTCCGGTGTCCCCGACTACGCCCGGAGGCAGGCGGAGTACGAGACACGGGTGATCGTCGACAAGGGGTACGCCGGCTACTTCCTCGTCGTCGCCGACTTCATCAACTGGGCCAAGCGCAACCGGATCCGGGTGGGGCCGGGCCGGGGCTCGGGGGCGGGCTCGATGTGCGCCTACGCGATGGGCATCACCGACCTCGACCCGGTGCCGCACGGGCTGATCTTCGAGCGCTTCCTCAACCCGGAGCGCATGTCCATGCCGGACTTCGACGTCGACTTCGACGACCGCCGACGCGGTGAGGTGATCCGGTACGTCAGCGAGAAGTACGGCGAGGACCGGGTGGCCATGATCGTCACCTACGGCACGCTGAAGGCGAAGGCGGCACTGAAGGACTCGGCCCGCGTGCTGGGCTATCCGTTCGCCATGGGGGAGCGGTTGACCAAGGCCATGCCTCCGGCCGTCATGGGCAAGGACATCCCGTTGTCGGGGATCCACGACCCCGAGCACAAGCGCCACGCGGAGGCCGAGGAGTTCCGCGAGCTGCTGCGCACGGACAGCGAGGCGTCCGAGGTCTTCGAGACCGCCCAGGGCGTGGAGGGGCTCAAGCGACAGTGGGGCGTGCACGCCGCGGGTGTGATCATGTCCAGCGAACCCCTGATCGACATCATCCCGATCATGCGGCGCGAGGCGGACGGCGCGATCATCACCCAGTTCGACTACCCGTCGTGCGAGACCCTCGGCCTGGTCAAGATGGACTTCCTCGGCCTGCGCAACCTCACGGTGCTGGACGACGCCATCGCGGGCGTGGAGATGAACCGTTCGGAGACCGTCGACCTCGACGCGCTGAGCAGGGACCTCACCGACCAGCCCACCTACGACCTGTTGTCCGCCGGCGACACGCTCGGGGTGTTCCAGTTCGACGGCGGCCCGATGCGCCAGCTGCTGCGACTGATGCAGCCGGACAACTTCGAGGACATCTCGGCCGTGGGAGCGCTGTACCGGCCCGGGCCGATGGGCGCGAACAGCCACGTCAACTACGCCTTGCGCAAGAACGGCAAGCAGGAGGTGAGCTATCCGCACCCGGAGCTGGCCGAGGCCCTGGAGCCGATCCTGGGGACCACCCACGGGCTGATCGTCTACCAGGAGCAGGTGATGGAGATCGCCCAGAAGCTGGCCGGCTACACGCTCGGCAAGGCCGACCTGCTGCGCCGGGCGATGGGCAAGAAGAAGCGTGAGGTGCTGGACGCCGAGTACGTCGGCTTCGAGCAGGGCATGCTCGACCGCGGCTTCTCCGCGGCGGCGGTCAAAGCGCTGTGGGACGTGCTGGTGCCCTTCTCGGACTACGCGTTCAACAAGGCTCACTCGGCGGCCTACGGCCTGGTCTCGTACTGGACGGCCTACCTCAAGGCGAACTACCCCGCCGAGTACATGGCCGCGCTGCTGACCAGCGTGCGGGACGACAAGGACAAGACCGCGGTCTACCTGGGTGAGTGCCGGCGTATGGGCATCGCGGTGCTGCCCCCCGACGTGAACGAGTCGATCTCCAACTTCGCCGCCGTCGGTGGCGACATCCGCTTCGGGCTGGCGGCCGTCCGCAACGTGGGCCGCAACGTCGTCGAGGCCATCTACCAGGCCCGGCAGGACAAAGGCGCCTTCACCTCCTTCGAAGACTTCCTGCGCAAGTGCCCGGCCGTCGTGTGCAACCGGCGGACGGTGGAGTCGCTGGTCAAGGCCGGTGCTTTCGACTCGCTCGGGCACCCCCGCCAGGGTCTGGTCAGTGTGCACGAACGCTACGTCGAGGCATTGGCGGAGGAGAAGAAGCAGGAGGCGATCGGGCAGGACTCCCTGTTCGCCGGGCTCGCCGGCTCGGGCGAGGGCGCCGTGCAGCTCGTCTCGCTGCCACCGGTGCCGGACACGGAGTGGGACAAGCAGGTGCTGCTCGCGTTCGAGCGCGAGATGCTCGGTCTGTACGTCTCGGACCACCCGCTGAACGGCATCGAGCACATCCTGGCCCAGCACACCCAGACGCCCATCGTGAGCCTGAGCACCGAGGAGGGCCCGGCCGACGGCGACTTCGTCACGCTGGCCGGTCTGATCACGGGGCTGAGCCTCAAGCGCACCAAGAACGGCGACCCGTACGCGCGCGTGGTGCTGGAGGACATGGCCGGCTCGGTCGAGGCCGTCTTCTGGCCCAAGACGTACATGACCGTCTCGACGATGCTGGCTGAGGACACCGTCTGCGTGATCCGCGGCAAGCTGAAGAAGGGTGAGGACGGCGTCGAGGTGATCGCCCAGGACCTCACGCTGCCCGAGATCAAGACCGGCCCGCGGGGCCCGGTACTGGTCACGCTGCCCCTGGGTCGGGCCACAGACACCCTGGCGCACAGCCTCAAGGAGGTGCTGCGCGAACACCCCGGCCGGACCGAGGTGCACGTCAAGCTGACGCAGCCCGGGCGCTCGGTGCTGTTCCAGCTGGAGGAGTCGCTGCGAGTGACCGCGTCGGCGGAGCTGTTCGGCGACCTCAAGGCCTTGCTGGGCCCCGCCAACGTCTCTTAAGTGGTCTAGCGTGAGCGGTGTGACCTCACCGTCCACCCGACCCCCGCAGGCTCGCCGCGTCGAGTCCTGGCGCACGCACCACGGGGAGGCCGTGCCCGATCCGTACGAGTGGATGCGTGACAAGTCCGACCCTGAGCTGCTCGCCCACCTGGAGGCCGAGAACGCCCATACCGAGGCGATGACCGCGCATCTCGATGGCCTGCGGGCCGACATCTTCGCCGAGATCAGCGCCCACACCCAGCAGAGCGACCAGTCGGTGGCGGTGCGCCGCGGCGCGTGGTGGTACTACACCCGGACCGTCGAGGGTCAGCAGTACCCGATCTTCGCGCGCATCGCGCTGGCTCACACGCCGCAGCGTCCCGCGCCCTCCAGCGAGTACGCGCTGGCAGGGGAGGAGATCCTCCTCGACGCCAACGTCGAGGCCGCCGGTGCCGACTTCTTCTCTCTGGGCGCGCTCGAGGTCTCCCCGGCTGGGTCGCTGCTGGCCTACGCCGTCGACCAGAGCGGCGACGAACGTTTCGACGTCAGGGTCCTCGACATCAGCACCGGCCAGCGGGTCGAGGAGGCCGTGCGCGACACGGGTTACGGGCTGGTGTGGTCCTGGGAGGGCGACTACCTGTTCTACACCCGCGTGGACGACGCCTGGCGCCCTTACCAGGTCTGGCGCCATCGCGTGGGCGGGCCGGCGGAAGAGGACGTGCTGGTGCTCGAGGAACCCGACGAGCGCTTCTGGGTCGGTCTGGGCGGCTCGCGCGACGACCGCCTCGTGACCGTCAGCCTGGCCAGCAAGAACACCTCGGAGTGGTGGATCCTGCCCGCGGACGCACCCACCGCCGCCTTCCGGTGCGTGGCCGCCCGCGAGGAGGGCGTCGAGTACGATCTGGAGCCCGCGGCCGAGGGGCTGTGGGTCGTGCACAACCGCACCCACCCGGACTTCGAGCTCGCCTGGGCGCCGCCGGAGGCGACCTCGGCCATGGACTGGCACACCGTGCGCTCTGGCGCGGCGGGTGAGCGGGTCACCGGAGTCGACGCCTTCGCCGACCACCTCGCCATCTCGGTGCGTCGCGACGGGCTCGCCGAGGTGGACATCTTGGAGCTCTCGCAGGGCCAGCCCCGGGCCGGGGCCGCTGCCTGGCCGGTGTCCTGGGATGAGCCGATCCGTACCATCGAGGTCGGCGCCAACCCCGAGTTCGACTGCGACACCCTGCTGGTGCACGTCGAGTCCATGCTCACGCCCCCCTCGGTCTACGAGGTGGACCTGAGCTCCGGCGAGCGCACTCTGCTCAAGCAGCGCCCGGTCCCTGGTGGCTACGACCCCGCGCAGTACCGGCAGGAGCGGCTGTGGGCGACCGCGGACGACGGCACCAGGATCCCGATCTCCGTGGTGGCGCTGGCTGACGTCGCCTCCGAGGGCAACGCCCCGGGGTTGCTCTACGGGTACGGGGCCTACGAGATCTGCGTGGACCCGGGGTTCTCCGCTGCCCGCTTGTCCTACCTGGACCGGGGTGTGGTCTACGCCGTGGCTCACGTCCGCGGCGGGGGCGAGCTCGGCCGGACCTGGTACGAGCAGGGACGGATGGAGCACAAGGAGAACACGTTCACCGACTTCGTGGCCTGCGCCGACCATCTGTTGGCTTCGGGGTGGGTGGCGCCGGGCCGGTTGGCGGCCGAGGGCGGGTCGGCGGGGGGCCTGCTGATGGGGGCGGCGGTCAACATCGCGCCGGACCGGTTCCGGGCCGTTCATGCCGCTGTGCCCTTCGTCGACGCCTTGAACACCATCCTGGACCCGTCCCTACCGCTCACGGTTGTCGAGTGGGAGGAGTGGGGTGACCCTCTGCACGACGAGCAGGTGTACGAGCGCATGCGCCGCTACACGCCGTACGAGAACGTCGGGAGCGGCGAGTACCCGGCGATTCTCGCCACGACCGGCCTGAACGACACCCGCGTCTACTACGTCGAGCCGGCGAAATGGGTGGCGCGGCTGCGCGAGCGGGTGAGCAACGACCCACGACAGCGCCCGCTGCTGCTCAAGACCGAGATGGTGGCCGGCCACGGCGGCAAGACCGGACGTTACGACGTCTGGCGCGACACGGCCTTCGAGATGGCTTTCCTGCTGGACCAGATCGGGGCGGTCGCGCTGCGCGAGCAGGCGTAGTCGTGGCAGGGTAGGGCCATGTCAGAAGCGATCACCGTTGTCCTGTTCGGAGCCACCGGAGACTTGGCCAAGCGCAAGCTGCTGCCGGGACTGCTGCACCTACACCAAGCAGAGCTGCTCGAGGACCTGCGCGTCGTCGGTACCTCGTTGGAGAACATGACCATCGACGAGTTCCGCGACCTGGCCAAGAAGGCGTGCAAGGAGTTCAGCACCCGTGCGACCGACGACGAGTCGCTGAACGACTTCATCAAGCGGATCGACTACGTTCCGCAGACCGCGGGCGCCTCGGCTCTGGGCAAGAAGGTGAAGAAGCACGAGAAGGAGATGCACGGCGACAAGGTGCGCCGGCTGCACTACCTCTCGGTGCCGCCCAAGGCGGCGCTCGAGGTGGTGCAGATGCTCCACGACGCAGATCTGGTGGAGCGCAGCCGGATCGTCATGGAGAAGCCGTTCGGCACGGACCTGGCCTCGGCCAAGTCCCTGAACGCGCGGCTGCACGAGGTGTTCAACGAGGACCAGATCTTCCGCATCGACCACTTCCTCGGCAAGGAGGCGGCCCAGAACATCCTGGCCTTCCGCTTCGCCAACGGCCTTTTCGAGCCGATCTGGCATCGCAACCACATCGACCACATCCAGATCGACGTCCCCGAGACCCTGGGCCTGGAAACCCGGGCCGGTTTCTTCGAAGGCACCGGCACCTACCGCGACATGGTGGTCACCCACCTGTTCCAGATTCTCGCCTTCACCGCGATGGAACCCCCCACCG
This sequence comes from Ornithinimicrobium sp., assembly GCF_035267225.1. GTDB lineage: Bacteria > Actinomycetota > Actinomycetes > Actinomycetales > Dermatophilaceae > Ornithinicoccus. The sequence goes on along the minus strand of NZ_DATFMA010000068.1, from coordinate 29,669 downwards.
CTCTGGAGCCGCACGCGATCAGCGAGGAGAAGAACAAGGTCTTCCGCTCCATGATGCCCATCGACCCCAAGCACGTGGTCCGCGGCCAGTACACCGGGTACCTCGACGAGCCAGGGGTAGACCCGGAGTCGGACACCGAGACGTTCATCGCCGTGAAGTGCTTCATCGACAACTGGCGCTGGGCCGGCATCCCCTTCTTCCTGCGCACCGGCAAGAAGATGGCCGAAGGGGCGCGGATCATCTCCATCGCCTTCCGCGAGCCGCCCAAGTCGATGTTTCCCGAGGGTTCGGGGGTCGGCGACCGCGGCCCCGACCACCTGACCTTCGACCTGGCCGACCGGACCCGGATGTCGCTGTCGTTCTACGGCAAGAAGCCCGGGCCCGGGATGAAGCTGGACAAGCTTTCCATGCAGTTCTCGATGCAGGACACGGACTGGTCAGGGGCGGTGCTGGAGGCGTACGAACGCCTGATCTACGACGCGGCACGCGGAGACCGGACGTTGTTCACCACGGCGCAGGGCATCGAGCGACTGTGGGAGATCTCGGAGAAGCTGCTGCAGGACCCACCGGTCGTGCGTCCGTACGAAGAAGGCTCGTGGGGACCGAACCAGGTGCATCAGCTCGTGGCGCCGTTCACCTGGCGGCTGCCGTTCGAGCGCAAGTGGCGTACCAACAAGCCCGCCGACGACTGACAGGTCGGGTAGGACGTGCGGGTGCTCGCGTTGCCCGGCTGAGCACTCGCGGCCTCAGACCGAGCAGGTGGGGGCCTCGTCCAGGTCCGCGACGGCGGCCTCGTAGGGCTTCATCGCCGTCGGGGCCTGCCTCACCATGGAGCGCCAGCGCTCATAGTAGACGTCCGGGTCGATCTCGTCCTTATGACGCATCATCTCCAGATGCTCCGACCAGTCGCCGTTCACCTCGGTTCCGGTCGCGACCACTCCCTCAAGGGCCTCGGCGCGATCCAGGCACCGCTGTGCCGTCTGCGACCACTCGTCGGGCAAGTCCGCCACGGACACCTCGGAGCACGCCCCCTCGAAGTCGGAGTACTCTGCGGCCGCGGCGCTCACCGTCTCGATATCGTCCTGACCCCGCGCCTTGGACTCGGCGAACTCGGCTTCGGCCTGCTCCAGGCTGATCTTGCCGTCGTTGTAGCGCACCGAAGCGGTGTAGTGCTGCTTCCAGTTACTGGCCGAGGCGGCGGTAGCCGCGGCCCAGGCGTTGCCTGCCGCGACCCGGGCGTGACACTGCGCGAGCGCCTCGGGTGCGTTCTCGTCCTGCGGCTCCTGCTCAGTGCGGGCATCCGAGCCTGACTCTGCATCGTCGACGTCGTCCGGGGCGCTGGACTCCTGCGAGCTCTCACCGCCACCCATGTCCGGCTGTTCCTGCTCGCCGTCGCCGTCCCCGTTGCCGTCGTTTCCGGAGCTTTGGCCCGAGCCCTCCGAAGCCGCCTGGTTCTGTGAGCCTGCGTCGTCCGAGACCACCAGGCTGCGCACCCCCCACCCGACGAGCACGAGCGCCACCACGGCGATCACCGAGAAGATGGCGATACCGGCCCCACCTCTCGCGCCGGTGCCGACATCGCTACTGTGCCTTCCCATATGCCGTATGTTGACAGACCGGCTTGAGGATTTACCAACGGCCTATCCGCTCTAAATCGACGCCTGACTGTCAAGCGTCCAGACTACGGTGATGCAACCCTGCTCGTTCTGTGCTCTCGTCGCCGGTGACCGGCCGGGCGCGTGGGTGGCGTGGTCCGAGTCGGCGGTGGCGTTCCTCGACCACCGCCCCCTGTTCAAGGGTCATACCCTCGTCGTACCCCGCGCACACGTCGAGACGTTGGCGGATCTCCCGCCGGGGCAGATCGAGCCGTTCTTCAGCCTGGTCCGGGATCTGTCGCGCGCCGTGGTGACCGGCCTGGGAGCTCAGGGCTCGTTCGTCGCGATGAACAACACGGTGAGCCAGTCGGTGCCGCATCTGCACGCTCACGTCGTCCCGCGCACCAAGGGTGACGGCCTGCGTGGCTTCTTCTGGCCCCGCGTGCGCTACGAAGAGGGTGAGATGGCCGAGTACGCCTCCCGGGTGCGTGCCGCCTCGGGGGACCACGGCAGGCATCAGGGGCAGTGACCGGTGCCCCTCAGCCCGGTGTCTGACGGAGCTGGCGCACCTCGGCCCGCAGGTCCTCGATGGTCTGGGCGAGCGCAGAGATGTCTTTCGCGGTCGCGACCTGTGCCTGATCGGTGGAGTCCGCGACCTTCTCCAACAGCCACGACGACAGGCTGGCGGTGACGATGCCGAGTAGAGCGATGCCGCACAGCATGAGACCCAGGGCAAACAGGCGCCCTTCGTAGGTGACGGGGTAGAAGTCTCCGTACCCGACGGTGGTCACGGTCACGAAGGCCCACCACAAGGCGTCCTGCCAGGTGCTGATGTTGCCGCCGGAGGCCCCCCGCTCGGCGTCCAGCACCGCCAGACCCGAGATGGAGATGACCAGCGTCGTGCTGACCAGGACGTAGGTGGCGACATGGCCGCGCAGCTTCTGGCCGCCCTGCTGGTGGATGAGCATGAGAGCCGAGACCAGCCGCAGCGGCCGTAGAGCCGGCATGGTGACCGCAGCCAGGTCGATGAGGTTCTGCCGCACGAAACGCAGGCGATGCTCGGCGATGGCCAGACGGATGGCGTAGTCCGCAGCGAAGACCACCCACACGATGTCCTGCACCAGTCGGCACAGTGCACGGAGCCCGGCGGGGGCGCCGGGGGCCACGATCGGAATGGCGTATGCGACCAGGAACACCAGCGCCAGCACCATCAGACTGCTCCGGGTCCTGCTTTCCCACTTCTCCAAGCGCGTCATGCAGGCAGCATGGCAGTGCGCTGGCCTGGGGGCCGCGTGGTGGGAGCACGGCGAAGTCAGGCGCGCCCGGGAAGGCGTGACCGGAGCACCGGGGGCCTCCGACGGCTTGGGGTCGATATCACCGTGTGCGTACACTTGAAGGCTGCCGGCGCCGCCCACCGCCCTCACCTGCGGTTCGTCCCCATGTTCGCCAAGGAGCCCCCGACGATGTACAGCCCTGTCCTGACGCTGGCTGCCCGGCGCGGGTGGATCCCGTCGGCCCGGCTTCTTATCGTGGCGCTGAGCCTGGCCGTCGCGCTGGTCTCGGCGGTGGCAGCGCCGGCGCTGGCCCACACCGACCTGGAGTCGACCACACCCGCCGACGGCGCCAGCGTCGGGGAACCGGTGGACGAGGTGACGTTGACCTTCACCCTCCCCGTCACACAGCTCGGCGACGGGGTCAGCCTGGAGGGCCCCGAGGGTGGGGTGCCGTTGGAGGTCAGCGCGGCCCGAGAGGGTGTCGAGTGGACGGCCGAACCGCGCGAGCCGCTGGAGGCCGGGACCTACACCGGTGAGTGGACGGTGGCCGCGGAGGACGGGCACCCGCTCAGTGGTGACTTCACCTTCACCGTCAGGACCGACGGCGTCAGCGACGGCGTCGCCACCAGTGAGGGCCAGCCCACCCCCGGCTCGGACGGCGAGACCGATGACGGCTCGACCACCTCGGCGAGCGAGGAGAGTGAGGACAGCGAGGAGGAGTCACGCTCCGCGATCGCTGAATGGGTGACGCGACTCGCCAGCGCGGCAGCCCTGTGGGGTGGCCTGGTCGCCGCCGGGGCATTGGTCCTCGGAACGTGGGTCCTCACCGGTCGAGACCGCGTAGACCGCCCCGTGGTCGCCCGGGTCATGCGGGGGTCCGCGGTGCTGGTGCTGCTCGCGCTGGTGGTGCGCGTCATGGCGCGAGCGGTCTTGGTGAGCCAAGGGGAGCCGACAGCGGCGGTGTCTGCGGAGGCCATCGGCGCCTCGTTGACCGGCACGACACGCTGGGTGCTCGGGCTGCAAGCTCTGGGCGCCGTCCTCGTGCTTGCCGGGGCGCGACCCCGCCTGCAGTGGGCGTGGCTGGCCGGTGCCGGCCTCCTCGTCCTGGGGGCGGGCCACATCCTGGCCGGTCACAGCAACACCGTCGAGCCGCGCTGGCTGGTCCTGACGGCCGACATCGCCCACCTGGTGGCTGCGGCCGTATGGGTCGGTGGCGTCGTCACGCTGGGTGTCCTGCTGCGGCACCGCCGCCGTCACGGTCGGCCCCTGGATGCGGCCATCCTGGGCGCTCGCTATTCGGTGGTGGCCGCTGCCTCGGTCGCAGTCGTCGGCATCGCGGGCGTGATCCTGACCCTGACCATCCTGGACCGTTTCGACCAGCTGTGGGAGACCACCTGGGGTCTGCTTCTGCTGGGCAAGGTCGCGGTGGTGGCCGTCGTCGGCGCGATCGGCGCCTACAACCACCTGCGGCTCGTGCCTTCGCTCGCGAACACCACCGAGCCTGAGGGGCACGACGGTTCCGACCGGCTGCGACGCTCGACCACGTTCGAGACCGTACTCATGGCCGGCGTCGTGCTGCTGACGGCCTGGTTGGTCGCGGCCGCGGTCGGCGTCTGAGCGAGAGGAGGCCGGAGCGTAGACCTCTGCGCTCTCGGATGTGAGTGATGCCCGGCGGCCTCTTCGGGCTCGTCGCCGCGCAGCTGGTTGTCGTCGCTGGGGCGGGGCAGTGGTCTCCCTCGTCGGTCCCCGGCCTGTGGGCGGCTGCAGCCGCACCTGCCTCGTCCCCTGTCTCAAACCCTGCTCAGCGGCGTTCCGACCGACTTCAGCGCGCACACCAGCAGAGTCGTGACGCCGACTCCGGCCAGGAGGGCGAGACAGAAACCGGTGACGTCCCCGACCGAGAACAGCGCGAGGAACCCGCCGTGGGGCGCTCTCGAGGTCACACCCAGAGCCATGGACACCCCTCCGGTGACCGCGCTGCCGGTCATGATGGCCGGGATGACCCGTAGCGGGTCTGCAGCGGCGTAGGGGATGGCGCCCTCGGTGATGAAGACGGCACCGAGGGCAGCCGCGGCCTTACCGGTCTCTCGCTCCTGGGAGGTGAACAAGGACGGACGGACTCGGGTGGCCACCGCCAGCGCCAGGGGAGGCGTCATGCCCGCCAGCATGACCGCTGCCATGACCTGAAGCTGAGGCGAGTCGCCAGCCAGGGTGACGGCGCCGGAGACTCCGGTCACCGCGAACGTGTACGCCGTCTTGTTGAGCGGGCCCCCGATGTCGAAGGCCATCATGAGGCCGAGAACGACACCCAGCACGACGAGCGACCCACCGCTCAGGCCGTTGAGCCCCTCGGTGACGGACCGTGTCACCGTGGACAGAGGCCGGTTGATCGCCGCGATCATGAGCGTTCCGCAGATGGCGGTCGTGACCAGCGGGACGAGCATCACGGGTCGCAAGCCGCGTGCCCACGGGGGAAGGGTCCATCTGCCCACCCAGTTGGCGACGACGCCCGCCATCACGCCGCCCACGATGGCGCCCAGGAAGCCGGACTGAGCTGAGCCGGAGCCGACGAGGTCGACCGCGAGTGCCCCCATGACGAAGCCGGGCGCGATGCCCGGCCGGTCGGCGATCGCGTAGGCGATGTACCCAGCCATGGCCGGAACGAACAGCGTGAAGGCGGTGGTGCCCAGGATGGAGAACATCGCCCCGAGGTAGGCCATCATCGGGCTGTCGAAGGCGACGTGGCCCAGCCCGAGCCGGGCCGGGTCCGGCAGGTCGACGAGGTCGTACCGGTTGACGATGTCGCGGGCCGAGTCAGCGATGTCGTACCCCCCGAGCAGGTATCCCAACGCGATGAGGAGGCCGCCACCGGCCACGAAAGGGATCATGTAGGACACGCCGGTCATGAGCACTCTGCGCGCCCGGCCGCCCCAGCTCTCGCCCGCAGCCCGACCGCTCGCCGGTGAGGTCGGGTGGGGAGGCTGCTCGGAGCCCAGAGCCGTCTCCAGCTGCTGCACGGCGTCGGCGGAGGTCTCGGCGTGACGCAGGGCCGCACTGACCTCGGGCTGGCTGAGGACCTCGGTCAGGTGAGGGAGGAGCTGCCGGCCGCTGACTTCGTCCTCGACGGGTACCGCGAGCAGCACCACCAGATCGGCGGGGGAGCCGTCCGGGCCGAACGAGACCGGGGTGGTGAGGCGAACCAGGGCCAGAGTCGCGGTCGAGACCGCCGCGGACCGGACGACGAGCAGGGCGTTGCCGTGCGGGTTGTCCGGCAAGACGGGCTCGGCCTGGTCCATGGCGTCGGACGTCAGTGCGCCGACGTCAGAGCAACGGTCACCCTGGCCGGTGATGTCGGCGAGCATCCGCAGCACGGCGGCCTCGTGTCCGAGACTCTCGTCCAGCCGGATGAGGTCGGGGCGGAGAAGCGTGGGCATGGCGGCCTTTCGCAGGTAGGGGCTGGTCCGACGGCGGACCGGGGGCCGAGGAGAGGGTCGGCCTCGTGGACTGCTCGGGGTCTAGTACGGGAAGGTGTCACTGATCGGAGCGGGGATGTGCTGCGCCGCGACACCGGGGGAGCGGTGCGGTGCGCCCTGGCCTACCGAGCGGGCTTCGCCCTCGGGCTGGTCGAGGAGCTGCCGCAGCGAGTCGGCATGAGCCCGCATCGAGCGCTCACCGGTGCGAGCCAGAACGCCGATGCCGGCACGGGCCTGCTCACGCAGCGCCGATGCGACCGAGAGCCGACCCTGCAGCCGTCGTTCCACCGCCGTGGCGAGACCGGCCACGCACAGGACGAGGCCGGCGACGGCGACGAGCGCGGCTCTCAGGCCCCAGGTCTCGGCGAGCATCCCGATGACCGGAGGGCCGCCGAGGAGACCCGTGTAGCCCACCGTGGAGGCCCGCGCCACACCACGGGTGCCGGCGAGCAGACCCGCGCGGCCGACGGCCAGCGGGAAGACGTTGGCGACACCCAGACCCGCCAAGAGGAAACCGATGATCGCCACGGTGGTGCTGGGAGCAAGAGCGGCGGTCAGCATCCCCGCCGCACCGAGCGCGGCTCCCCAGACGAGCACGGTGGCGTCGTCGAACCGGATGACGAGCCGGCGGCCCGCCAGGCGTGCCGACCCCATCGCCAGACTGAAGGCCGCGAACCCTGAGGCGGCCATCGTCGGTGACGCTCCCACCGTCTCGCGGAGGTGCAGTGATCCCCAGTCGGTCACCGCGCCCTCGGAGACCGCGGTGCAGGCCGCAGCGGCCCCCAACATCAGGACGAGGGGGCGTGCGTCGAGCAGGCCCCCGGTGGGGGACGAGCCCTCCCGGGTCTCGGCATCGAGGCCGGATGACGCCGGATGCCTCAGCACCGGGCGGACGGTGGTCGTCACCACGAGAGCGCCGACACCGACGAGACTGAGATGCACGGGCGGTGGGAGCAGACCGGCCACCACGCCGCCGAGCAGCGCTCCGCCCAGGCCTCCGAAGCTGAAGCAGGCGTGCAGCATCGACATGACGGGCCGCTGCGCGGCCTGCTGCATCTCGACCCCCAGGGCGTTGACGGCCACGTTGGCGCTGCCGGTGGCTGCGCCGAACACCACCAAGGCCGTGGTGAGGGACGACAGCGAGGTGGCCCACCCTGGCAACGCTACGACCAGGGACGACAGGGCCACGGTGATCAGGCTCACGCGGCCGGCGCCCCATCGCGCGGACCAGGAGCCGGCCAGCTGCATGCCGACCAGAGCACCACCGGCCATGCCGAGCAGCGCCAGTCCGAGCTCGGCGTGGTCGATCTGCGTCCGGACACTGACCGAGGGCACCACCGAGGCCCAGCTGCCCATGAGCACGCCGACGACGACGAACAGGGTCGCGGTGGCGCGGAGGGCCGCAGCTGGTGTGGATGGGTGGGGGCGCGCCGCACGACGGCGACGCATCGTAAAGCCCGAGAGATGAGGCACCGCGACGATCCTTCGCGTAGTGACGAGGCTGAGAGTGAGGTCGGCTGTGAGCTGTGACCTCGCAACCGAGAGTGGGGCGTCGTCGACCAAGGTAGATGGGAGTACAAATCCTCCCCGCGCATCAATGATGACTCATTCATGCGCCCTGTGCAAATAGCTGCGGATACTAGATGGGGGTCTGGCTACCGGGGTGACCGCCGGCGCGCCGCCCGCGGCGGACAGGCATCCTGGGGCGATGACCTCCTTCGCCGCGCCGGGCTCGAACCACGCCGGGGCTGCGGCTGCCCGCCACAGCCTCGGGCCGCGTCTCGCCGCTGCCCTGGTCATCTTCAGCTCGGCGTCAGTGCTGGTCGTCGAGCTGGTGGCGCTGCGGTTGCTGGCGCCGTACCTCGGGCTCACGCTGGAGACCAACACGCTGGTCATCGGCATCGCACTGACCGCGATCGCCGTCGGTGCCTGGGTGGGTGGGCGCCTGGCCGACCAGGGCAACCCGCGCCGCCTGCTGGGTCCGGCGCTGGGCGTCTCCGGGGCGGTGGTCGCCGTGACACCCGCGGCCGTGCGCGCGGCGGCCGAGCTCGCCCCGGCCGGCTTCCTGCCGGTTGCGATGGCCTGCATCCTGGTGCCGGGCGCCTTGCTGTCGGCGGTGACGCCGATCGTCACCACGCTGCGTCTCACCGACCTGGGTGAGACCGGCACCATCGTCGGTCGCTTGTCAGGGCTGGGGACAGCCGGTGCGATCGCCGGCACCGTGTTGACCGGCTTCGTGCTCATCTCCCGGGTGCCCGTCAGCACGATCATGGTCGCGCTTGGTCTGGCACTGCTCCTCGTCGCCGTGATGGTCGACTGGAGGGTCGGCGGCTGGAGCCGCCGAAGCCGGCTGCTGGTCGCGGGTGCGGTTGCCGTGGGCGGCCTGGGGGCTGCGGTGGCCCCGGGTGGGTGCGATGTCGAGACGACCTACCACTGCGCCGTGGTGGTGCCGGACCCCGGCAACCCCGACGGTCGCACCCTGGTGCTGGACGGAGTACGCCACTCCTACGTCGACCTCGCCGACCCCACCGAGCTCGAGTTCGACTACGTCCAGGCACTGGCTTCGGTCAGCGACGTCGCCTTCCCCGCCGGGGACCCTCTCTCGGCCCACCACCTGGGTGCCGGCGGCGTGACGTTCCCGCGCTATCTGGAGGAACAGCGGCCCGGCACCGAAAGCACCGTCTCCGAGATCGACGGTGCGGTGGTTGAGCTGGGTGTCGACGAGCTGGGGGTCCAGACGGATGAGGACCTCGAGATTCGAGTGGAAGACGCCCGGCTGGGGCTCGCCGAGCTACCGGCCGGCAGCCAGGATCTCGTCGTGGGCGATGCCTTCGGAGGCATCAGCGTGCCGTTCCACCTCGCTACGACGGAGATGATGGCCCAGATCCAGCGAACGCTCGCCGCCGACGGGATCTACGCTGCGAACCTGATCGACCATCCGCCGCTGGCGTTCGCGCGCGCCGAGACGGCGACCATCGCCAGCGTCTTCGATCACGTGGTGCTCCTCGCGCCTCCCGGCGTCATCGATGGCGCCGAGGGTGGCAACCTCGTCGCCGTCGGCTCTGACCTCCCGATCCCGACGGAGCGGATCGAGGCCCGGCTGGCCGAGCGCGGCTCGGACTGGCGAGCGCTCGAAGGGGAAGGGCTCACGGAATGGGTGGGCGACGCGCCGGTGCTCACCGACGACTACGCGCCGGTCGACCAGCTCCTCACGCCGTAGACGCGGGCGACAGCGAGGCCCTGACCCGCTGAGGTGCAGGTCAGGGCCTCGGAGGATGCTGGGTCGATCAGATGTCGAAGTACAGCTCGAACTCGTGGGGGTGCGGGCGCAGGCGGATCGGGTCGATCTCGTTGCCGCGCTTGTACTCGATCCAGGCGGCGATCAGGTCCTCGGTGAACACGTCGCCCTCGGTGAGGTAGGCGTGGTCGGCCTCCAAGGAGTCGAGCACGTCGACCAGCGAGGAGGGCACCTGAGCGATGCTCTCCAGCTCGGCCGGCGGCAGCTCGTACAGGTCCTTGTCGACCGGCTCCGGCGGCTCGATGCGGTTGCGGATCCCGTCCAGACCAGCCATCAGCTGCGCGGCGAAGCACAGGTAGGGGTTGGACGAGGGGTCGGGCACGCGGAACTCGACGCGCTTGGCCTTGGGGGAGTCACCGGTGATGGGGATCCGGACGCAGGCCGAGCGGTTGCGGGCCGAGTAGACCAGGTTGACCGGAGCCTCGAAGCCCGGCACCAGGCGGTGGTAGGAGTTCATCGAGGGGTTGGTGAAGGCCAGCAGCGAGGGGGCGTGGGTCAGTAGTCCGCCGATGTACCAGCGGGCCACGTCGGAGAGCCCCCCGTAGCCGGACTCGTCATAGAACAGCGGCTCGCCGTCCTTCCACAGCGACTGGTGGGTGTGCATGCCCGAGCCGTTGTCACCGAAGACCGGCTTGGGCATGAACGTCGCCGTCTTGCCCGCCCTCCAGGCGCTGTTCTTCACGACGTACTTGAACTTCATCATGTCGTCGCCGGCCAGAAGCAGGGTGTTGAACTTGTAGTTGATCTCTTGCTGGCCCGCGGTGCCCACCTCGTGGTGCGCACGCTCCACGGACAGGCCCACGTCGGCGAGCTTCAGGACGATCTCGTCACGGATGTCGGCGAAGTGGTCGACCGGCGGCACCGGGAAGTAGCCGCCCTTGTAACGCGGCTTGTACCCACGGTTGCCGCCCTCCTCGGAGCGGCCGGTGTTCCAGGCGGCCTCGACCGAGTCGATGTAGTAGTAGCTCGAGCTCTGCTTGGTCTCGAAGCGAACGTCGTCGAAGACATAGAACTCGGCCTCGGCGCCGAAGAAGGCGGTGTCGGCGATGCCGGTCGAGCGCAGGTACTCCTCGGCCTTGAGGGCGATCTGGCGCGGGTCGCGCTCGTAGGGCTCGTTCGTGAACGGGTCCACGATCGAGAAGTTCATGATCAGCGTCTTGTTGGTGCGGTACGGGTCGACGTAGGCGGTCGTCGGGTCCGGGATCAGCTTCATGTCGGACTCGTGGATGGCCTGGAAGCCACGGATCGAGGAGCCGTCGAACATCTGACCGGTGGTGAACGCGTCCTCGTCGAACGTCTCGGCGGGCACGTTGAAGTGCTGCATCACACCAGGCAGGTCGCAGAAGCGCACGTCCACGAACTTGACACCCTCGTCGCGGATGTAGGCGAGCGCCTCTTCAGCGTTGCTGAACATCAATCTTCCTCCGGATCTGGAACGGGCCGCCCGCGACACGAGCGGGCTCACGCCGTCACCCTAGGCACTGGGGGTTACGCACCCATCACCCGCGCGTTTCTGCTGTGTTTCGCCACGGCTACGCTCGTCCCCGTGAGCGAGCCGACCTCCTATCCCGGATCGTCCTGGGGCCTGCCGCCGCAGGGGCCGGGATCGATGGCGGGATTCGGTCGCCGCCTAGTCGCCATCGCGATCGACTGGGGACTGTGTCAGTTCGTCGCCATCGCTCTGCTCGCGGACGCGTGGGGTTCCGGGGGCGCCGCGTCGTTCCTTCCCCTGGCCATCTTCGCGGTCGAGAACATCCTGCTGGTCAGCACCCTCGGCTTCACCATCGGGCACCGCATTCTCGGCCTGCAGGTGGTGCGGCTCGAGCTCGACGACCCGACGCGACCCTCGGCCTGGCTGGCCGGGATCCCGGGCCCGCGGGCCGCGGTCGTCCGCACGCTGCTGCTCTGCCTGGCGCTGCCCGCCCTGCTCACCGCCCCGGACGGGCGGGGATGGCACGACCGGCTGGCGGGGACGATGATCCTGCGGCGTCCCGAGGCTCGCTGAGAGCCGGATAGAGACACCGGCCCGTCGGTCAGCGCCCCCGCATCGACTTGCGGTCCACCCGTGCCTTGCGCGGGTCCATCCCGGCAGGCACCGCGGGCTTGCTCATGCTGATGGCCTTGAGGCGTCGTTGCACCGCGATCGCCTCGTCCTTGCTGATCTTCTTGTCCAGCTTGTTCATGGTCTGGACCAGCTTGGACAGTCGCACCTCGCCCTCGCCTTGCCCCACCCGCAGGACATGGACCGGCACCATGTCGCCGGTGGCGCGCACCGCGCGACGCTTCTCAGCGGTCGCCAGGCGCGCGGCAGGGCCCTTGGGTCCCTCGCTGACCAGCACCACCCCCGGGCGGCCGACCGCGCGGAAGATCATGGCGGCGTTGTGCAGGTCACGCATGCCACGAACCTTCCCGCCGGACTCCGCGGCCACCGGTTCCTTGTCGTAGAACCAGCCCCGCCGCAGCGATCCCAGCACCGCCCCGGTGGCACCCGGCTGACCCTCGATCTGCTTGAAGGCGGCCTTCTCGGCCCGCCGGGTCAGCACGATCAACGCCGCCAGGAGCGCGGTCGGCACGCCAAGCAGGGCGAAGTAGACGACCTGGTCGAAATACCAGCCCGCGAGCAGGGCGACCAGGATCACGGCGAGGAAGGCCAGGGCCATCCACCAGACCGCCGAGGGGTCGTTGCGGCGGGTCATCGCGAAGACGTCGCGCATCTGCTTGATGCGGCCGGTCTTGTTCTTGTTCTTCGAGCGGCGCCGCCCGAAGCGCCGGCGGGAAGCGTCCTGCGGGCGCGGGGAGTCCTTGGTCGAACGGGCCATGGTGCTCAGGATACGGGGGTGACGCGGCGTCCGACCAATGCCGCTGCCTCCTGGCGGGCAGGGGCGTCAGCCTTCTGCGCCAGATGCTCCAGATGGGGCGGCACAGGACGGCCGGTGTGACGCATCGCCTGGGCCCAGAGCCGGCCCGCCCGGTAGGAGCTGCGCACGAGTGGGCCGGCCATCACACCGTGGTAACCGAGGTCCTTGGCGACCTCGCTCCAATGGACGAACTCCTCGGGCTTGACCCACCGCTCCACCGGGTGGTGTCGGGGTGAGGGGCGCAGGTACTGGGTGATGGTGATCAGGTGGGTCCCGGCGTCGTACAGATCGCGCAGCGCCTGCTCGACCTCGTGCTCCTCCTCACCCATCCCCAGGATCAGGTTGGACTTGGTCACCAGGCCGGCGTCCCGCCCCATGGTGATGACGCTGAGCGAGCGCTCGTAGGTGAAAGCCGGCCGGATGCGCTTGAAGATGCGCGGCACCGTCTCCACGTTGTGCGCGAAGACTTCCGGGGCTGCCTCGGTCACCTGGCCGACCAGCTCCGGGATCGCATTGAAGTCCGGGATGAGGATCTCCACCCCCGTGCCGTGGTTCAGCTCGTGGATCGCCCGGATGGTCTCGGCGTACAGCCACGCGCCACCGTCGGCAAGGTCGTCGCGCGCGACGCCGGTGACCGTCGCGTAGCGCAGCTGCATCTGCGCGACCGACTCGGCCACCCGTCGCGGCTCGTCGGCATCGAAGTCGGCCGGCTTTCCGGTGTCGATCTGACAGAAGTCGCAGCGACGCGTGCACTGCTCGCCGCCGATGAGGAAGGTGGCCTCGCGGTCCTCCCAGCACTCGAAGATGTTGGGGCACCCCGCCTCCTGGCAGACCGTGTGCAGCCCCTCACCCTTGACCAGCGAGGTCAGGGCGCGGTACTCCGGCCCCATCTTCGCCGTGGTGCGGATCCACTCCGGCTTGCGCTCGATGGGTGTTTCGCTGTTGCGCGCCTCCACGCGCAACAGCCGACGTCCCTCGGGTGCGACGGTCACGTATGCCTCCCACGTCGATGCGGTGCTGCGTTCGAACTGAGCTGTCCGGTCAACGTCAGCCGGCCCCAGGGTATGCCGACACCTGGGGGCTGAGGACCCGGCCGAGGTGGTGCTCGACCAGCGGCACCACCTCGGCCACCGGCACGGGCCGGCGCAGCTCCTCGGACAACGACGTCACCCCGGCGTCGGCGATCCCGCAGGGAATGATCGGGCCGGCCCATGACAGGTCGCAGTCACAGTTCAGGGCGAAGCCGTGCATGGTGACGTCCTGGCTGACGCGGATACCGATAGCACCGATCTTGCGGTCCGGGCCGCGTGCGTCGGCGGTGACCCAGACGCCGCTGCGTCCTTCGACCCGGGTCACCGTCGAACCCAGATCGGCGCACACCCCGATCATCATGTCCTCGAGCCGGCGCACGTGGGCGACCACGTCGACGGGGGAGGGGAGCCGCACGATGGGGTAGCCGACCAGCTGGCCGGGCCCGTGCCAGGTGATCTTGCCCCCGCGGTCGACGTCGATGACCGGAGTGCCGTCGCTGGGCCGCTCATGGGGCTCGGTGCGCTTGCCCGCCGTGTAGACCGCCGCGTGCTCCATCAGCAGCACAGTGTCCGGGCTTTGACCGGCCACCACCTCTGCGTGAACCGCTCGTTGCCGGTCCCAGGCGAGCTGGTAGTCCACCGGGTCAGGGGAGTAGCCCAGGTGCTCGACGTGCATCCCACCAGCCTACGGCCGGGGGCCTGTGGATAACGTCGGAGGGGTCAGGACGGGGTCCGGCACAGTGTGGCCATGACCCGCGAGGCCGATATCGACCCCGACCTTCGACGGCCGATGCCGAGCGCCGAACCGCCGGTGGTGCCCGGGTACGAGCTCAGCGTTGCCGGCCGGCCGGTTCGTCCGGCTCCGGGGGTGTACCGGTGGCGTGCGCGCCGCCGAGCGGACGGGCTCGAGGTCGCGGTCACCTGTCTACGCCTGCCGACGGCCCCGCAGGCGTACGCGGCGGCGACGAAGCTGGCCACGACGCTGTCCCGTGTGCACCATCCGCACGTGGTTCCGGTGCGCGACATGGTGTCCTGGCCACCGCAGAGGCAGGAGCGCTTCGGGCTGGCGCTCATCACGCCGGGTGACGAGGCCGAGAGCCTCGACTCGGTGCTCCGGCGCCGTGGCGCGTTGCCCGCTGGGCAGGCCATCAGCGTGCTGTGCCCGGTGGCCGAGGCGCTGCAGGCCCTGCACGAGCACGGGATCGTGCACGGCGCCCTGACCTCGAGCTGCGTGCATCTGCGCCGAAGCGGAATGCCGATGGTCGCCGACGCCGGCGCCCACGTGTGCACCGGCCAGAGCCCGAGCCCGACGTGGGTGCGGGAGGGCTACGTCGCCCCGGAGGTGCTCGAGGGCTTCCCCGTGACGCCGCAGTCGGATGCCTATGCCCTGGCCGCCCTGGTGTGGAACACGCTGCACGGGCAGGCGCCGACGAGGGCTGGAGGCGGGTCGCACGCGGAGGCTGGCGCCGAAGACGGCCCCGCGGCGGCCACGCTGCCCGCCTGGCTGCCCGAGATGCTCCGCCACGGGCTCGGGTCCGACCCGGAGGCCCGCCCCAAGGTGCAGGAGTGGCTGGAGGCCCTACCCAGGCTGGGCTCCCCGGCGCCGGTGGACCTGCTGGTCGACATGGCTGACGAGCTGCCCCGTCGTCTGCGCGCCTGGGCTCGGCAGTCACCCCGACCGGACGGGTCGGACCCTGACACCTCGCCACGCCGGCACCGGTCGGCCGGCCGACGACTCCGCGCACGTCGGGGGTCCGGGCCGGGTCCGGTGACCGGGCAGACGCCCGCGGCCGCGCGAGGGATCCCCCTGACGCTGCGGCTCCGGGTGGCTGTGACCTTGCTCATCATGGCGGCCGTGGTCGCGGCCGCCGCCGTGCTGGTGCGTTCGCTGAGCTCGGTCTCGGCGGCCGTGCCGGAAGAGAGCGCGAGCGCGACCGCCGCGCAGGGCCGCAAGCCCACACCCTCACCGCCTGCCGCACGCGAGCAGACCGCACCCGAGTCAGCCTCCACGGCTGGGCCGAAGAGCCCTTCGGACGTGCTTGCCACGGTGCAGTCGTTGCTGGACGCGCGTGGCCGGGCCTGGGAGTCGGGCTCGGTCGCTGACCTCGAAGGCGCCTCCCTCGTCGGGTCCCCGGCGTGGCAAGCGGACCACGAGGACCTTCAGGCGGCCCTGGACGAGCGGCTCGACTTCACCCGCGTTCGCTTCCGGGCCGGCGAGGCCAGGGTGGTCTCCTCCGCGACGGCGTCGCGTGCGGCCGACCACCCACCGGAGAAGCTGGTGCGTACCCGGGTGCGCCGCGGCACGGTGGAACTGCTCGACGCTCAAGGAGAGCAGCATCGCTACCCGGCCTCGACCGAGACCGTCCTGCTCACCCTGCGGCGCGGGGAAGAGGGGTGGCGCCTCTACGCCTGGGACTGATCCTCGACCGCCGCGAGCCAGGCCATAGCGGCGTCCAGATCTTCGTGGTCCCAGGAGAATCCGGCCTCGGTCAACACGATGGGCAAGGCGCGCTGGCTGCCCAGGATGTCGCCGGCCATCTCTCCCAGTGCGACCCGCAGCGCGATGGTGGGAGCCGGGAGGATGGCGGGCCGCTTGAGCTGCTCGCCCAGGGCCTTGACCACGTCGGCCTGGGGCTGCGGGGTCGGCGCAGCCAGGTTCACCGGCCCCGTGATACCCGGGCGGTCGATGAGGAAGATCAGCGCCCGGACCAGGTCGTGCAGCGTGATCCAGGCCCAGTACTGCTTGCCCGACCCCAACGGCCCGGCCAGGCCGAACTTGGCCAGCGGGAGCATCCGCGCCATCGCCCCACCCCCGGGCCAGAGCACGATGCCCGTGCGTGCCAACGCCACCGAAGCCCCAGCCTGGCGCGCACGCCAGGTGGCGGCTTCCCAGTCGCGGCACACCTCGGCCAGGAAGCCCTCGCCCAACCCGGACTCCTCGGTGAGCACATCGTCGCCGCGGCTGCCGTAGTAGCCGATGGCCGAGCCTGAGACCAGCCGGGCGGGCTGCGGCATCTCGGCCACCGCGGCGCAGATGGTCTCGGTGCCCTCGATCCGGGAGCGCCGTATCTCCTCCTTGTAGCTCGCGGTCCAGCGGTGGTCCCCGATGCCGGCGCCGGCCAGGTGCACCACGACATCTACCCCGTCCAGCGCGTGCGGATCGATATGGCGCTCCGACGGCGACCACTGTCGCTCTTCGACCCCGTCGGGCAGACCGTCGACGCTCGGCTCGCGCCGCACCAGGTGGACGACTCTGTCTCCGCGCTCTCGCAGGCGCGCGGACAAAGCGGACCCGATCATGCCCGAGGACCCGGTGACGGCCACCAGACGTGGGCTATCGGAGCTCGAACTCATCAACTCGTTCCCTTCGTTGCCCCCGCAGCGAGGCGGCGCTCAGACCTCGAACGACGCTTCTTCCAGGCGTGCCTTGATCGTGGACAGGAACCGTGCGGCGTCGGCGCCGTCGACGATGCGGTGGTCATAGGTCAACGCCAGGTAGACCATGGACCGCACCGCGATGCTCTCCCCGCCGTCGGCGTCCGCGACCACGACCGGTCGGCGCACGACCGCGCCGGTCCCGAGGATGCCGACCTGCGGCTGGTTCAGGATCGGCGTGTCGAACAACGCGCCCCGGCTGCCCGTGTTGGTCAGCGTGAAGGTGCCGCCGCCCAGCTCCTCGGGGCTGATCTTGTTCGTACGCGTGCGCTCGGCCAGGTCGGCGATCTTGCGCGCGAGGCCGGCGATGTTCAGGTCGCCGGCCTCTTTGATCACCGGGACGATCAGTCCCTTCTCGGTGTCGACGGCGATCCCCAGGTTCTCCTGCGCGTGGTAGGCGATCTGGTCCTCGTCGATGCTGGCGTTCACGTTCGGATGCTGCTTCAGCGCTTCGACCGCGGCCAGGGCGAAGAAGGGCATGAAGGAGAGCTTCACGCCCTCGCGGGCCGCGAAGTCGTCCTTGACCGCGGCGCGGAGCCGGGCGACCTTGGTGACGTCGACCTCCACCACTGTGGTCAGCTGGGCGCTGACCTGCAGTGACTCGACCATGCGGGTCGCGATGACCTTGCGCAGCCGAGACATCTTCTCGGTGGTGCCCCGCTTGGCTGCGGCCTCCTCGCTCGGACCGCCGCTCGACGGCACGGGGGCGCTGGACTCCTGCGCCGCAGGCTCCGGCTCACCCTCGGGCTCCGCCTCGGCCTCCTGCGCCTTCTTCGCCGCCTCCAGCACGTCCTGCTTGCGGATGCGGCCTCCGACTCCGGTGCCCTCGAGGGACTCGAGGTCGACGTCGTGCTTGGCGGCCAGCTTGCGCACCAGGGGCGTGACGTAGGCACCGACGTCCGAGGAGCCGCCCGTGCTCGACTCCTGTTCTGGGGAGCCGGACGATCCCGAGGAGCCCGCTTCGGTTCCCTCGCCGCCCTCCTCAGCGCGCTGGCCGCCGGAGTCGGCGTCGTCGGCCGTCGACCCGCCCTCGTGCTCGCCCGAGCCCTGGGACTCCTGTTCGGACTCCTCGTGCAGCTTCTGCTCCGAGGCCAGGTCCCCGTCGTCGTCCTGCGACTCGTCGTCTGCTTCGTCCTGCGCGCCGGCGTCGTCGGCTTCCGCGGCCTCGTCCGTGCCGGACTGCTCCTGCTCACCCGAGCCCGAGGAGCCTTCCTCGCCCCCGATGACCGCGAGCTCGCCACCGACCTCCACGGTGTCGTCCTCCGCGGCGAGGACCTTGGTCAGCTTGCCCGCGACCGGGGACGGGATCTCGGTGTCCACCTTGTCCGTCGACACCTCGAGCAGCGGTTCGTCGACCTCGACGTCATCGCCCTCCTGCTTCAACCACCGGGTGACGGTCCCCTCGGTCACCGACTCGCCGAGGGCGGGCATGGTCACGGTCTCGCCCTCCTGCGAGCCTGACCCGGCCGAGGCCTGCTCCTCCTGCGCGCCGGAGTCGTCGGTCCCGTCCGCCTGCTGGTCGTCCTCCTCATCCTCGTCACCAGCGGCGTCATCGGCGTCCCCGTCTCGCTCGTCCTGCTCGCCGCTGCTGTCCGAGGTGTCCTGCTCCTCGGTGCTGTCGGAGGTGTCCTCCTCCGTGTCGCCGCTGTCCTGACCGCTGCCCCCGTTGTCCGACCCGTCTCCGATCACGGCGAGGTCCGCACCGACCTCGACGGTGTCGTCCTCCTCGGCGAGGATCTCCTGCAACGTGCCCGCCACGGGAGAGGGGATCTCGGTGTCCACCTTGTCGGTCGAGACCTCGAGCAGTGGCTCGTCCACCTCCACCTCGTCGCCCACGCTCTTCAGCCATCGGGTGACCGTGCCTTCGGTCACAGACTCACCCAAAGCAGGCATGCTCACGCGTTCTGACATCTCTGGAATCTCCTCGTCCGGGGTCTTGGCAGTCTAGTTGTGTGGGTGGGGTTTGTGCAGGCAGTCAGGTGTGGGAGTGAAGCGGCTTACCCGCAAGGGCGAGGTGGGCCTCGCCGAGAGCCTCGTTCTGGGTGGGATGGGCGTGGACCAGGGCCGCGACCTCGTCGGGCAACGCCTCCCAGTTCACGATGAGCTGAGCCTCACCGGACTGTTCGGCCAGCCTGGCCCCGATCATGTGCACCCCTACGACCGGGCCGTCGCGATGGCTGCGCACCACCTTGACGAAGCCGCTGGTGCCCAGGATCTGTGACTTGCCGTTGCCTGCCAGGCTCAGCTCACGGACGTCCGCCGCCTCGTAGGTCTGCCGAGCCTGCTCCTCCGTGAACCCGACCGAGACGATCTCGGGTGCGCAGTAGGTGATGCGGGGGATGCCCTGGTCGCGCACGGGGACGGGCGCCAGCCCCGCCACCTCCTCGGCCACGAAGATGCCGTGCGCGAAGCCCCGGTGGGCCAGCGCTGGGCCCGACACCAGGTCACCGACCGCGAACACCCCGTCGAGACTGGTGCGCAGCCGGTCGTCGGTCACCACGAAGCCGTGGTCCGTCTCGACTCCGGCTTCGGCGTATCCCAGACCTGCGGTCAACGGGTCACGCCCCAGTGCCACCAACACGAGATCGCCCTCGAGCCGGTCACCGTCGCTGAGCTCGACGGTCGCGACGCCGTCCTTCTCGTGCACCCCGACCACGCGCACCTCGGTACGCACGTCGATCCCTCGGGCGCCGAACGCGCGTGCCAGCGCCGCGCTGACCGCGGTGTCCTCGGCGGCAACCAGCCGGTCCAGAGCCTCCACGATGGTGACCTCGGCGCCGAAGGAACGGTAGATCGAGGCGAACTCCACCCCGATGACGCCGCCGCCCAGGATGACCGCATGTGTGGGGACACGGTCGAGCAGCACCGCCCCCTCACTGCTGACCACCGGGTCCTTCAGGTTGACGCCCGGCAGATGGCGCGGGGCGGAGCCGGTGGCCAGCACCACGTGTCGTCCGCGCACGGTACGACCGTCGACCTCGACGCTGCTGGCGTCGACCAGCCGACCCTGGCCTGCGATGTAGTCCACCCCGCTCGCCCCGACCAGCCCGCGCAGCCCATGGTGCAACCGCCGGACGACACCGTCCTTGTAACGGTTCACCGCGGGCATGTCCACGCCGAGAAGCTCGGCTCGGACCCCGAACCGGTCCGCCGTGCGAGCCGCATCGGCCACCTCGGCCGAGTGCAGCAGTGCCTTGGTGGGGATGCAGCCACGGTGCAGGCAGGTTCCGCCCAGCAGTGACCGCTCGACCAGCGCGACCGTCAGCCCCAGCTGCGCGGCGCGGAGCGCGCAGGCGTACCCGCCGCTACCAGCCCCCAGGACGACGATGTCGTAGGTCGTAGGGGACACGGCTGACGACATACGGGCATCTTGTCACTGTCGGCAGGCCCGCGTGACAACCTCGCCGACCCAGCGAGCGGCAAGGTGCTTGGTCTAGCCTGCTTCGGTATGACGTGGTGGAGACGCAGACGTGGTGCGCGAGCCGCTGGGTCCTCCGGCGGCGACGGCTCGGCGTGGGGAGGCCGCACCGACGGGCCCGACATGACGGTCGACCTCGCTGCGGTGCGCACCTACGCCCAGGAGTTCAACGCCACCCGGCGCGGGGTGGAGGGGTACGTCGAACCTGCCACCAACATCAGCACCACGACCCTGGTCCTCATCGCCCACGACGGGGAGTGGACCAGGCGCGCGGTGGGTAGCCCTCAGGCCGGCTTCCGCCTGTGCCGTGAGCTTTCCATCCCCGTGTACGACGTGAACCAGACGGGCTACCCCAACCGCATGCGCGAGTGGTCCCGCCGACAACGCGGTCGCTGAGCCACGAAATTCGCTGGGCAAGGGTCGGCGAGCCTGCCAGGGTGGGTTGGACCGACACCCGGTAGGAGGACCGTATGCCATCCACGTCCACGATGCCGCCAGCAGGCGATGAGTCGTCCGACTCCGCCGAGGTCAAGCGCAAGTTCCGTCAGGCCCTGGCCAACAAGCACCCGCACGGAGGCACCGATGTCTCCGGCACGTCGGAACACGGGAAGGTCGCCGGCACGCGCGCAGCCAAGACCAGCGGGGCTCAGCAGATGTTCCGGCGCAAGAGCGGCTAGCCGGAGAACGACCGGGCCAGCTCGATCAAGGTGCGTACTCCGGCGCCGGTGCCGCCCTTGGGCGTATAGCCCCGTGCGGACCCGTCGTTGAAGGCGGGTCCGGCGATGTCCAGGTGCGCCCACGGCAGCACGGCGCCGTCGACGCTCTTGCCTACGAACTCCGCCAGGAAGGTGGCTGCCACCATCGCGCCACCCTCCCGTTCGCCCGTGTGCTTCAGGTCGGCCACGGGGGAGTCCATCGTGCTGCGGATCTCCTCGACCAGGGGAAGGGGCCAGGCCGCCTCACCGGCGCGTTTCGCGCCGCTGAGGACCTTGTCGATGAGCTCCTCGTCGTTGCCCATCACCCCGAAAGTCCGGTTGCCCAGGGCGATCATGCAGGCGCCGGTGAGGGTGGCGATGTCCACCACGGCATCGGGGCGCTGCTCGCCGGCGAGAGCCAGGCCGTCGGCCATGACCAGCCGCCCTTCAGCGTCGGTGTTGATGATCTCCACGGTCCGGCCGCCTCGCATGGTCACCACGTCTCCCGGACGCTGCGCCAGGTCGCCGGTCATGTTCTCGGCCAGACAGAGGTAGCCGGTGACCGCCACCGGGAGGTCGAGGTCGGCGATGGCCTGCACCGCGGCCGCGACGGCGGCCGCCCCGCCCATGTCGCACTTCATGGTGACCATGCCCGTGGCCGGCTTCAGGCACAGCCCTCCGGAGTCGAAGGTGATGCCCTTGCCGACAAAGGCCAGCGAGGCCTGCGCCCGTCTCGGCCGGTAGGTCAGGGTGACCAGACGGGGCCCACGTCCCGAGCCCTGGCCCACACCCAGTAGGCCACCGCACCCTTCGGCCTCCAGACGCTCCGGGTCCCATACCTGCACCGAGACCTTCTTCGAGGACCGGCGTGACACCGAGGTGGCGAACGACTCCGGGTAGAGCGCGTTGGGTGGGGTGTTGACCAGGTCGCGCGCGTAGTCCATCGCGCCGGAGACGACCTCGAGCCTGCGGCCCAGCTCACGCCCCTGTCGCGAGCCGGCCTTGACCCCGGCCAGGACCACCTCGCCCAGAGGCGCCTTGGCCTTCTCCGACTTGCCGAGCCCGAAGTAGGTCTGGAAGGCGTAGCTGCCGAGGAGGGCGCCCTCGCCGACGGCTTCGGCCAGCTCGGGGGGTCCCATCGCGAAGACGGCGCGCTCCTTGCCGGCCAGAGCGCGAGCGGCCACTCCCGCGGCTCGGCGCATGCGTTCGGCCTCGTCCGGCCCACTCACCCCCGGCCGCGGGGCGTCGGGGCCGGTTCCGACCACCAGCACCAGCGGCGCGCTCACCTTGCCGATCTCGGTGAGTCGCACCACCTCGTCCGCCCGGCCTTCGGCCCCCCAGACCGCAAGGGCCTGGCTGACCGCGCCGGTCACCGCGCGGGGCAGGTGCGCGACCTCGACGAGCTCGGCGGTGCCGTCGACGGAGCGTGTGGCCAGCACGAGGGCGTCGGCGCGGACCGACGACGCTCGCGCCGACGTCACCGAGACGGCTGTGCGCTTGGTGGGCATAGTCGGATGTCCTCCACGGATGACGATGTGCTGACGAGGCGTGCTTCCGCGACCCTAGCCGAGCGGTGAACCAGGCGGGAGCCGAGCGGTGAGCCAGGCGGGCTCCGCCTCGGCGCTACAGTCGGGCCCATGAGTGAACCCGGCTCCAGGACATCTCCCCTGCACACGATCCACGTCGAGCTCGGCGCCAAGATGGCCGACTTCGGGGGGTGGTCGATGCCGATCGAGTACCCGGGCGGGGGAGTGGTGGCCGAGCATAAGGCGGTGCGCGAACGGGTGGGCATGTTCGACGTCTCCCACCTGGGCAAGGCGATGGTCCGGGGGGAGGGTGCCGCCGACTATGTCAACTCTGCTCTGACCAACGACCTGCGGCGAATCGGTCCTGGTCAGGCGCAGTACACCATGTGCTGCAACGCCGACGGTGGGGTGGTGGACGACCTCATCGTCTATCTCGTCAGTGAGCAGGAGGTCTTCCTGATCCCGAACGCGGCCAACACCTCCGGGGTGGTGGCCGCGCTGGCCGAGTCGGCCCCCGCCGGGATCGAGGTGCAGGACGCCCACGTGGACTACGCGGTCATCGCGGTGCAAGGCCCCGACAGCCCCCAGGTGGTGGGCAGTCTCGGGCTGCCCACGGACCACCCGTTCATGTCCTTCGTCCAGACCCGGTGGCAGGGAGTCCCGGTGTGGGTGTGTCGCACCGGCTACACCGGAGAACGCGGCTACGAGCTCCTCCCGCGCAGCCAGGACGCCGCCGCGCTGTGGACGGCGCTGATGGGGGCCTTGAAGGAGCACGACGGCAAGCCGTGCGGGCTCGGAGCCCGGGACACGCTGCGCACCGAGATGGCCTACGCACTGCACGGGCAGGACCTCAGCCCGCAGATCACGCCGGTCATGGCACGAGCCGGGTGGGCGGTCGGCTGGGACAAGCCCGCCTTCTGGGGCAAGGAGGCCCTGAGCGGCCAGCGTGCCGAGAAGAGCGGTCCGTTGGCGCGGGGCCTGCTCGTCACCGGCCGGGGCATCCCCCGGGCCGGATGCACGGTCTCCTCGGCCGGGGGAAAGGACGTGGGCACGGTGACCTCCGGCACCTTCTCGCCCACGCTGAAACAGGGGATCGCGCTGGCGCTGCTCGACCGCGGCACCACCGTGGGCGACGAGGTCAGTATCGACGTCCGCGGACGAGCAGTGCCGGCCGAGGTCGTCGCTCCACCGTTCGTCCAGGCCAAGACCACGGACTAGCGCAGAAGGCCGCGGAGAGGCCGACGTTCCCTCCTTCGCGCGCGGCCTCTAGGCTCGGCGCATGGTCAGCGCGCACTCATGGCGGTTTCTCGACGCCTCAGGCGAGGAGGTGCAGGACGTGGGCATGAGCGGCCTGAGCTTTCCCACCCAGGCCGAGGCCGAGGCCTGGATGGGGGAACAGTGGCCCACGCTCGCCGACGCGGGCGTGGAGGCCGTCACCCTGGTGCGTGACTCCGAGGTGGTCTACGGCCCGATGAGCCTGTCCCCGTAGGCCTGACGCGATACCGGCGCGCTTGCGGCTTGGGGCGGAGCTCAGCGACAGGGCCGGACAGCAGCGGTCAGCGTCGGCGCAGCGGCTCGCCGCGCTGCACCTGTGGCCGCGGTACCCGTGACATGCGCATCTGGAAGGAGCGTAGGACGACGTACAGGCCCGAGCGTGGCGCCGGCTCGGTCCCGAACTCCTCGAAGAACGACTTGCGCGTGCGCCGCCACAGCCACACGGCGTCGAACAGGCCGAAGAAGATCAGCCCGTACGCACCGGCGAACATCGCCAGCTGGACACCGGGAACGTTGATCAGCGACGCGGCCAGGATGATGAGCATGGTCGGCAGCAGGACCTCGCCGATGTTCCAGCGCCGGTCCACGGCGTCGCGGAGGTAGCGACGCTGCGGGCCGCGGTCACGCGCGGGGAGGTACTTCTCCTGGCCGCGCAGCATGCCATCGCGCGCGACCGCGCGATCCCGCTTGCGCTTCAGCTTCTCCTCGCGCGAGGCACCTCGGGTGTCGGCCACCAGGGGGCGGCGGCGGGCGGCCTGGGCTTCCCGCCTCTTCGGGGTGGGACGGCCCTTGCCGCCCACAGAGTCGGTCGTCTCGGTGTGCACGGCCGCCGCATGCTCCTCGGCGGCTTCGGGCTTCTTGAACAGGGGCACCCCACTACTGTAGGGGCAACGCGGGGGACCGATAGCCTCGTGAGCATGAGCGAACGACTCGAAGAGCTCCGCGAGCGCGTCTCGGTCCTCATGCCGCAGGTGCGCCACGACCTGGAGCGTCTGGCGAGGATCCCCTCGGTGTCGTTGTCCTCCTTCGACCCCGAGCACGTGGAGGACTCCGCCCACGCGGTGGCCGACCTGCTCCGAGCCGAGGGCATGACCGTGCAGGTGGTGCGGGAAGGGGGCCACCCGGCCGTGATCGGCCACCTGGAGGGCCCGGCGGACGCCCCCACGGTGCTGCTCTACGCGCACCACGACGTTCAGCCGCCCGGCGCGGACGAGGACTGGGACTCCCCGCCCTTCGAGCCGACCGAGCGGGGCCCTCGCCTGTTCGGCCGGGGCGTGGCCGACGACAAGGCCGGGGTGATGGCCCACGTCGCCGCCCTGCGGGCCCACCGGGGCCGCCCGCCGGTGAGCGTGACGGTCTTCGTGGAGGGCGAAGAGGAGACGGGGTCGGCCAGCCTGGCCCGCATCCTGTCGCGCTACCACGACGAGCTGGCCGCCGACGCGATCGTGCTGGCGGACTCGCACAACTGGCGGATCGGCGTGCCGGCCCTGACCACGACGCTGCGCGGCATGGTCCGCGTCACCGTCAGCGTGCGAGCCTTGGAGCACGGCGTGCACTCCGGGCTGTACGGAGGAGCCGTTCCGGACGGGTTGACCGCCTTGTGCCGGCTGCTGGCCACGCTGCACGACGAAGCCGGCGACGTGGCGGTGCCGGGGCTGCTCACCTCGACCGCCGCAGACCTGGACTACACCGAGGAGGACCTGCGACGTGACTCCTCACTGGCCGAGGGGGTGCAGCCGATCGGGACCGGGTCGCTGCTGTCGCGGATGTGGACCCGCCCCTCGATGACGGTCATCGGCATCGACGCGCCCGGCGTCGAGGAGGCCGCCAACCTGCTCACGGCGGTCGGCCGGGCCAAGCTCTCGATGCGGGTCCACCCCGACGAGGACCCGGCGGTCGCCTACGAGGCGCTGCGAGCCCACCTGACGAGCCACGCGCCGTGGGGGTGCCAGGTCGAGGTCACGCCGGTGGACCACGGTGCCGGGTTCAGCGCCGATGTCGACGGCGAGATCGCGCTGCAGGCGCGGGCGGCCTTGGCCGACGCGTGGGGCACCGAGCCGGTCGACATCGGGGTCGGCGGGTCGATCCCCTTCGTCGCCAGCTTCGCGGAGCAGTACCCGGACGCGGCCATCCTGGTCACCGGGGTCGAGGACCCGGATACTCGCGCGCACGCTGCGAATGAGAGTCTTCACCTCGCCGAGTTCGAGAAGGTATGCCTGGCCGAGGCCGTGCTCCTCGACCGACTCGGCGCTCACGACCAAGGATGAGGAGAGCTTCGATGGCACAGGACTCGTACGTGCAGCCCAGCTTCAAGCGGGACACGAACTACATCTCGGACCGGATCACCGCCGACGGTGGAGACAACGGGTACGCCGTGGAGGCCGGCCGCTACCGGCTCGTCGTCGCCCGGGCCTGCCCATGGGCGCACCGCACGGTGATCTCGCGTCGGCTGCATGGTCTGGAGGACTCGCTGTCGATGGGCATCTGCGGGCCGGTACACGACGAGAACAGCTGGACCTTCGACCTGGACCCCGACCATCTGGACCCCGTGCTCCAGATCCCCCGGCTCAAGGACGCCTACGAGGCGCGACCGCAGGGCTACCAGCCCGGCGTGACGGTGCCGGCCGTGGTGGAGATCGAGTCAGGACAGGTGGTGACCAACGACTTCCGCCAGATCACGGAGGACTTCGCGACCCAGTGGACCAGCCTGCACCGCGAGGGCGCGCCCGACCTGTACCCGGAGGCCCTGCGCGAGGAGATCGACGAGGTCGCGGCGCCGATCTACCGGGACATCAACAACGGCGTGTACCGCTGCGGCTTCGCCGGCACCCAGGAAGCGTACGAGAAGGCCTACCACCGGCTCTTCGAGCGTCTGGACGCCGTCTCGCAGCGCCTGGAGACCCGCCGATACCTCGTCGGCGACCACATCACCGAGGCCGACATCCGGCTGTGGACCACACTGGTCCGCTTCGACGCCGTCTACCACGGCCACTTCAAGTGCAACCGGATGAAGCTCGCCGAGATGCCGGTGCTCTGGGCCTACGCACGTGACCTGTTCCAGACTCCCGGCTTCGGAGACACGGTCGACTTCGCGCAGATCAAGGCGCACTACTACGTGACCCACCGTGACGTGAACCCGACCGGGGTAGTCCCGATGGGGCCGGTGGCCCAGTGGTGGAACACCGAGCACCACCGCGATCAGCTCGGCGGGTCTCCCTTCGGCGACGGCACCCCTCCGCCTCCCCCGCCGGAGGATGAACGGGTGCCGGCCCTGTGAGCGACAGCAACACCGAGCGGGACCTGGCCGAAGCGACCTCGGAGGCCTCACTGCGCCGGACCATCGCACGGTCGGCCGAGATCGAGCGGGAGATCACGAACGACCCCAGCCCGTTCCGGGTCCTGACCGGCGACCGGCCGACCGGGAACCTGCACCTGGGCCACTACTTCGGCACGCTGGCCAGCCGGGTCGCCTTGCAGCAGCGGGGGGTGGAGACGTTCATCCTGGTGGCGGACTACCAGGTGATCGCGGACCGGGACGGGGTCGGGCCCCTGCAGGAGCGGGTCTACTCCCTCGTGGCGGACTACCTCGCCGCCGGGCTGGACCCGGAGCGGACTACCATCTTCGCGCACTCGGCGATCCCGGAGCTGAACCAGCTCATGCTGCCCTTTCTGTCTCTGGTGACCGAGGCCGAGCTGCGACGCAACCCCACGGTCAAGGCCGAGTCCGCGGACGCGGCAGGACGGCCGATGTCAGGCCTGTTGCTCACCTACCCGGTGCACCAGGCCGCGGACATCCTCTTCTGCCGGGCCAACCTCGTCCCCGTCGGCAAGGACCAGCTGCCGCACCTGGAGCAGGCGCGAGTCGTCGCACGCCGCTTCGACGAGAGGTTCGGGCGCGCCGTTGCCGACCATCCGGTGTTCCGGGCCCCCGAGGCCCTGCTGAGCCAGGCTGCCAACCTGCTCGGGACCGACGGAGCCAAGATGAGCAAGTCCAAGGGCAACGTCATCGAGCTGAGCATGGGCGCCGATGCGACCGCTGCCGCCCTGAAGAAGGCGGTGACCGACTCCGAGCGAACCATCACCTATGAGCCGCAGCGCCGCCCGGCGGTGTCCAACCTGGTGCTGCTGGCGGCGCTGGCCAGCGGGCGCGACCCGAACGATGTCGCGGCCGAGGTGGGCGATGGCGGGTCGGGGGCGTTGAAGAAGCTGGTGACCGAGACGGTGAACGAGCATTTCGCGCCCATCCGTGCTCGCCGGGCCGAGCTGAGCGCCGATCCCGGCTACCTGCAAGAGGTGCTGCGGCGGGGCAACGACCGCGCCCGGGCCATCGCCGTCACGACGCTGGACGACGTGCGCACCGCGATGCGCATGCGGTACTGAGCGGGAGGCGGTCGTGCGAGTGATCGTCGTCGGCGACCAGCCGGGCGCCGAACGAGCCTCGGCCCCGCGCGCCGCGGTCGCTCAGGGCTGGTCTCATGCCGCGCCCCACGACGAGGTCAGCGGCGTCACCCTCTCGGACGGCGGCAGCGGGTTCGTGGACGCCGTCAGTGTAGTGAGCGAGCGCACCGACCCTGTGGTCGTGCCGGGACCCTACGGCGGGTCGGTGCCGGCGCAGGTCGCCTGGCGAGGCGCGACGGCGTACGTCGAGGCGGCCCACGTGATCGGCCGGCACCTGACCGAGGTCGAGCGCCCGCCCCTGTCCGCCTCGAGCGCCGGCGTCGCGGAGCTGCTCATGACTGCTCGTGAGGCGGGGGCAGCGCGCATCGTCATCGGCGTGGGGTCCGACGTGGTCAGTCACGACGGCGGCCGCGGGCTGCTCGAGGCCCTCGGAGCAGGCAGCGACCTGACCGGCCTCCCCGAGGTGTGCCGCCAGTGGGCAGGGGTGTCTCTGGTGCTGGCAACGGCCTCGACGATGCCGTTGACCGGGTTCCACGGCGCCAGTGCCGCGCTGGTCACCGAACGAGGCGTCTCCGCGCGCGATGCCCAGGACCACGAAGCGCGGATGGGTCAGCTCACCGAGGTCGTCGACGCCGCGCTGAGCGAGTCGTCGAGGCCCACCACGGACCTGCTCTCCGGTACGCCTCGGCGCCGTGAACGTCAACCCGGCGCTGGTTCGGGGGGCGGGGTCGGCTACGCGTTGCAGATCCTGGGTGCGGCGACCGTGCCAGGGACCGCGCTCACGTTGGACGAGCTCGATCTCCGGCCGCGCCTGAGTGGTGCGCTGGTCGTGCTGACTACCGAGCGCTACGACTGGCGCAGTGTGGCCGACGGTGTGGTGGCCGAGGCTGCGAAGGCGGCCCTGGACGCGGCCGCGCCCACCGTCGTCCTGGCTCGAGAGGCGCAGGTCGGCCGGCGCGAGGGCATGTCGCTCGGCATCAGTGGTGCCTACGCCCGACGCTCCGGGGAGTCCTGGGAGGGCCTGGGCGCGCGTGTGGCCCGCACCTGGTCACCCCCTCCCGTCCAGCGGTTCGAGGAGCGGTAACCGCGACGTACCATGGGAACAACGTGGTCTTCGCGCGACGTTGACCCACCCGACGGCACGACCCCGAGAGGACAGGACCCTCGCCATGAGCGCTCAGGACACTGCGACCACCGAGGCGACCGCCGACCACGGCGTGCTCCTCACCGACCTGGCAGCGGGCAAGGTGAAGAGCCTGCTCGAGCAGGAGGGCCGCGACGACCTGAGGCTGCGCATCGGCGTCCAGCCGGGAGGCTGTTCCGGGCTCATCTACCAGCTGTACTTCGACGAGCGCACCCTCGACGGGGACCTGATGCGCGACTTCGAGGGCGT
>NZ_DATFMA010000067.1:0-68400 GCF_035267225.1 Ornithinimicrobium sp. | reverse complement strand
GCCCGCCACGGACGCCGTCGCCTCCGGTGACGTCGCTGTGGGCGCAGGAGCGTGGACCGCGGTGCACCATGCCTTCACGGCTCCGAACGAGGGCTTCCTGGAGCACCTGGAGGACGACCCGGGGGCGGTGCCGGCCCAGGCGTACGACATCGTGTGCAACGGCAACGAGATCGGGGGCGGTTCGATCCGCATCCACCGCCGGGAGGTGCAGGAACGTGTCTTCGCGGTGATGGGGCTGTCGGCGGAGCAGACCCAGGAGAAGTTCGGGTTCCTGCTCGAGGCGTTCAGCTACGGGGCGCCCCCGCACGGGGGGATCGCGTTCGGCTGGGACCGGATCGTGGCGCTGCTGGCCGGCTCGGAGTCCATCCGCGACGTCATCGCCTTCCCCAAGTCCGGTGGCGGGTTCGACCCGCTGACCCAGGCCCCGGCGCCGATCACGACGGCACAGCGCAAGGAGACCGGGGTGGATGCCGAGCGCCGCAGCTAGCGGCCCGCAGAGCCGGACGAGGCGGAAGCGTCCTGGTTCAGGCTGCCGTGGTCGGTGATTCCGAAGCGGGCGTGCACCGGCCGCAGGAAGCGCGGAGACCACCAGTTCCAGCCGCCCAGCAGCGTCATGGTCGCCGGCACCAGGACCATCCGGACGAGGGTGGCGTCGATGAACACCGCGGTGGCCAGCGCGAAACCGGTCTGCTTGATGGCCAGCATGTCACCGAGGGCGAAGCCGGCGAAGACGATGACCATGATCAGCGCCGCCGAGGTGATGATCCGCCCGGAGCGTTGCAGCCCGAGGCGGACGGCCTCGTCGTCCGCCAGACCGGCTTCGTGCAGCTCGATGATCCGGGCCAGCAGAAAGACCTCGTAGTCCATGGCCAGACCGAAGCCGAAGGCCAGCACCAGCAGCGGGATGATCGACTCCACCGCCCCGGCCGAGGCGAAGTCCAACACCCCCTCCAGGTGCCCACCCTGGAAGACCCAGGTGGTCAGTCCCAGGCTGGCGCCCAAGGAGATGACGTTCAGCAGGAGCGCCTTGGCCGGGATGACGACCGAAGCGGTGAGCAGGAACAGGAGGACGAACGTGGCCCCGGCGATCCAGGCCGCTGCGTAGGGCCCCCGGTCGAACATGGACTGCACGAAGTCAGCGAGGCTCGCGGCCTGCCCGGTGACGTAGATGTCGAAGTCCGGACGGTCGGTACGCAGCTCGTCCACGACCTCCCGGGCCGCGTCGTCGGAGGCCGAGCCGGACGTCGCGATCCGCAGCACCGCGACTTCGCCCTCCTGCTGGACCGGGTCGACCGCATCGACCCCGGCCAGCTCGGTGACCTCCTCCTCGGCCCAGGCCTGGACCTGCTGGGCCGGGGCCCGCGACACGACCGTGATGTCGGCGCCGGCCAGAGCGGGGTAGTCACGCTCCAGCATCTCGAAGAACTCGCGCTGCTCGGCGCCTTCCGGGAGGAGCTCGACTCCGGAGGAGGTCAGCCGCATCCCGAGGACGGGGGAGGCCAGCAGCAGCAGGACGGCCGCGCTGAGCACGACGGTCACCGCCGGACGTCGCTGCACCACACGAGCCAGGCGGGAGAACCACCCCTCGTCACTGCTCACCTCAGCGCCGCGGCGGCGGCCCAGGCGCCGTGCGGCCACGGCGCAGAGGGCTGGAACCAGGGTGAGCGCCACCAGCAGGGCTACCACGACGATCGAGACTCCCGCCGCTCCGATCGCCCGCATGATCGGAGCCTCGATGAGGGTCAGGCCAGACAACGAGATTCCCACGATGAGCGCCGAGAAGAGCACCGTGCGCCCGGCCGTGCTGACCGTCCCGACCACAGCGGCCTCGATCTGGGTCGTGTTGAGGTCCCGATGCTCCACGCCGGGCGCCACCGCGCGGACCTCCTCCCGGAACCGGCTCACGATGAGCAGGCCGTAGTCGATGCACAGCGCCAGCCCCATGACGGTGACGATGTTCACCACCGTCGCGTCCAGGTCCATGAGGTAGGAGAAGCCGAGCAGGATCGCCAGCCCTCCGCCGATCGAGGCGATGGCCCCGACGATCGGCATACCGGCCGCCACGAAGCCGCCGAAGACCACGATCATCACCACCAGCGAAGCCGGGATGGCCACGCCCTCACCGGTCTTCAGGTCATCGGCCACCAGAGCGTTGATGTCGTCGACGAGCTGGGTGAGGCCCCCGACGGTCACCTCGTCCGACACCGGCGCCAGCTCCTCGGCAGCGATCTCGCTCACCTCGTCCACGACCTCGCCCTGCTCGGCCTGGGACAGCTCGCCCGGCAGACTGACCACCACCATGAACCGGCCCGAGGCCGGGTCCGCGTCGGCGACGAGAGCGTAGGCCTCCTCGGCCTGGGGCCAGCCCGGCGTGGTCATCGGGGATCTGACCTCGGTGACGTCGGGGACCTGCCCGAGCTGCTCCACCACCTCGGCGACCGTTCGCGACGTCTCCGGGCCCAGGACGTCGGCCCCACGCACCGATACCAGGACACTCACGGCCTCCTCGCCCTGCTCGGCCATCAGGTCGTAGGCCTGCTGCGCCTCTCCCGGGGCTTCGAGCGTGCCCGAGGTGAGGCGGTCGAAGACCGACTGGCCGGTGAGCACGCCGAGGCTGGCGGCGAAGCTGAGCGTGGCGATGACCAGCCACGTGCCGAGGTACCACCAGTGATGGCGCGCGGTGCTCCTGCCCAACCGCACCAGCTTCGGGGCAGGAGGCCGCCGGTGGCGGCCAGGGGTGCGTGTCACGTCCGCTAGCCTGCCAAACGTGCCAGCGGCTGACGACGGCGACCTGTTCTCCTCCGGCGAACGGTCCGCGCAGGACCATCTGCAGCCCCTTGCGGCGCGGATGAGGCCGCGCGAGATCTCCGAGGTGCGCGGGCAGGCCGAGGTGTTGGCGACAGGCAGCCCCCTGCGTCGGCTCATCGAGGGCAGGGGTGGGGTTGCCGGGCCGCTGTCCGCCATCCTGTGGGGGCCACCCGGGACCGGCAAGACGACCCTGGCCCACCTGGCCGCGCAGGCCGCGGGGCGGGCCTTCGCCGAGCTGTCCGCGGTCACGGCCGGGGTCAAGGACGTGCGGGCGGTGCTGGACCGGGCGGCCGACGAACGGGCGCTCTACGGTCGTCAGCTCGTGCTGTTCCTGGACGAGATCCACCGGTTCAGCAAGGCGCAGCAGGACGCCTTGCTCCCCGGAGTGGAGAACCGGCTGGTCGTTCTGGTCGCCGCCACCACGGAGAATCCGTCGTTCAGCGTCATCGCCCCGCTGCTGTCGCGGTCGATCCTGGTGCGCCTGGAGCCGTTGACCGACGAGCAGCTCGACGAGCTGCTCACGCAGGCCCTGACCGAAGAGCGGGGGCTGGACGGGCAGTTCACCGTGGCGGCGGCCGCCCGGGAGCACATCGTGGCCATCAGTGCAGGAGATGCCCGTCGGGCACTGACCACTCTGGAGGCGGCCGCGGGCGTCGCGCAGGACGCCGCCGAGGACCCCGCCGGAGGTGCCGGCACGCTGATCTCGCTCGCTCACGCCGAGCAGGCGGTCGCCCGGGCGGCCGTGCGCTACGACCGGACGGGCGACCAGCACTACGACGTGGCCAGCGCGTTCATCAAGTCGATGCGCGGCAGCGACGTGGACGCAGCCCTGCACTACCTGGCCCGCCAGCTCGAGGCTGGAGAGGACCCGCGCTTCATCGCGCGCCGGATCGTCATCAGCGCCAGCGAGGACGTGGGGATGGCCGACCCGACGGCTCTGCAGACCGCCGTGGCCGCGATGCACGCGGTCGCGCAGATCGGGATGCCCGAGGCCCGTATCGTGCTGGCTCAGGCCGTGGTGCACAACGCGATGGCGCCGAAGTCGAACGCCGTCTACCTCGGCATCGACGCAGCCGTCGGCGATGTCCGCGCGGGCCGTGGCGGTGCCGTGCCGGCCGCCCTGCGCGGCACCGGGTACGCAGGTGCACAGGCCCTGGGGCACGGCGCCGGCTACCGCTACAGCCACGACGAGCCCGACGGCGTCGGCCCGCAGCAGTTCCTGCCCGACGACCTCCGCGATGCGCGC
Organism: Ornithinimicrobium sp.; assembly: GCF_035267225.1. GTDB lineage: Bacteria > Actinomycetota > Actinomycetes > Actinomycetales > Dermatophilaceae > Ornithinicoccus. Next base: position 64,346 of record NZ_DATFMA010000067.1, on the reverse strand, counting down.
TACTACACACCGACCGACCGCGGGTTCGAGGAGCGGCTGGCTGCACGCTGGGCGTGGCTGAGGGACCGGATCCGCGGCACCTCGGCCGCGGGGCCGTAGCCGCCGCCCCACAGGGTGGCGCTCGCGCCCCGGTAGAGTTCGCCCAGGCGCACGCCCCGCAGACCCCGGCGCCGGCAGACGAAGAGGAGCTATGGAAACCGCCGAGATCCGTCGTCGCTGGCTGACGTTCTTCGAGAGCAGGGGACACGCCGTGGTGCCCAGTGCCTCGCTGGTCAGTGGCGACCCGACGCTGCTGTTCACCGTGGCCGGGATGGTTCCCTTCATCCCCTACCTCACCGGTCAGCAGACGCCGCCGTGGCCGCGAGCGACCTCGGTGCAGAAATGCGTGCGCACGCTCGACATCGACGAGGTCGGCAAGACCACGCGGCACGGCACGTTCTTCCAGATGAACGGCAACTTCTCTTTCGGCGACTACTTCAAGGAAGGGGCCATCAGCCTCGCCTGGGAGTTCGTCACCTCATCGCAGGACGCCGGCGGCCTGGGCTTCGACCCGGAGTCGGTCTGGGTGACGGTGCTGGAGGGGGACGAGGAGGCCATCGGCCTGTGGCAGAGCGTGGCGGGCCTACCGCCCGAGCGCATCCAGCGCCGTGGCCTCGCCGACAACTACTGGCACACCGGGGTGCCCGGGCCCGGTGGCCCGTGCAGCGAGATCTACATCGACCGAGGGCCGGAGTACGGCCCCGACGGAGGCCCCGCGGTAGACGAGGACCGGTTCCTGGAGATCTGGAACCTGGTGTTCATGCAGGAGGAGCTGAGCGCGGTCCGCTCCAAGACGGACTTCGACGTGGCCGGTGAGCTGCCGAGCAAGAACATCGACACGGGGATGGGCTTGGAGCGGGTGGCCTACCTGCTGCAGGGGGTCGACAACCTCTACGAGATCGACGAGGTGTATCCCGTCATCGCGGCGGCGGAGGACCTCTCGGGTCGTCACTACGGAGCACGGGAGAGTGACGACGTGCAGCTCCGGGTGGTCGCGGACCACGTCCGCTCCGCCCTCATGCTCATCTCGGACGGGGTGACCCCGGGCAACGAGGGCCGCGGGTACGTGCTGCGCCGTCTGCTGCGTCGGGCAGTGCGCTCGATGCGCATCCTCGGGGTCCAGGGCCCGTGTCTGCCCGCTCTCCTCCCGGTGAGCCGGGACGTGATGGCCGCCTCCTACCCCGAGCTGCTCCAGCAGTGGCCGTCCCTCTCCGCGGTCGCCTACGGAGAGGAGGAGGCGTTCTCGCGCACCCTGTCCAGTGGCACGGTGATGCTGGATGCGGCCGTGCGGCGCGCACGGGAGCAGGGGAGCCCCTCGATCGGCGGGCAGGAGGCGTTCGCCCTTCACGACACCTACGGGTTCCCGATCGACCTCACCCTGGAGATGGCCGCGGAGCAGGGCGTCCAGGTGGATGAGCAGGGCTTCCGCCGGCTCATGGGCGAACAACGCGAGCGGGCGAAGGCCGATGCCCGGTCCAAGCGCTCCAGTCACGGTGACACCACGGCCTACCGGCAGATCGCCGACCGGCTGGGCGCCGCGGTGGCCTTCACCGGCTACGACGAGGTGCGCTCGGAGTCCAGGGTCGCGGGGTTGGTGCGCCACGGTCACGTCGTCGCCGAAGCCGGAGCCGGAGACGAGATCGACATCGTGCTGGACCGCACGCCCTTCTACGCCGAGGGTGGCGGGCAGCTGGCCGACGGGGGTGAGATCCACCTGTCCGGTGGCGGGGTGATCGAGGTCCTCGACGTACAGTCACCGGTCTCCGGAGTCATCGTGCACCGAGCCAGAGTGCGGGACGGCAGCGTGGGCTCGGGGGAGCAGGCCTACTCCCTGGTAAACGTCGAGCGTCGGCGTTCGATCTCTCGCGCTCATACGGCGACCCACATGGTGCACAAGGCGATCCGAGAGGCCCTGGGCGACAGCGCCACCCAGGCCGGGTCGGAGAACGCGCCGGGCCGTTTCCGCTTCGACTTCAACGCCACCGCCGCGGTGCCGGCCAGCGTGCTCGCCGACGTGGAGGCCAGGGTCAACGCGCTGCTGCTGGACGACCTGCCCGTGCGGGCGGAGATCATGACCCAGCAGCAGGCACACGACGCCGGTGCGATGGCGCTCTTCGGCGAGAAGTACGGCGACCAGGTGCGGGTGGTCTCAGTGGGTGACTGGGCCAGCGAGCTCTGCGGCGGGACCCACGCGCGGCGGTCCGGCCAGCTGGGCGTGGTCAAGCTGATGGGCGAGTCCTCGATCGGGGCCGGTGTGCGCCGGGTCGAGGCACTGGTCGGGGCCGATGCGTACACCTTCCTGGCGCGGGAGCACGCCATCGTCGGTCAGCTCAGCGAGGCGCTCAAAGCCCGGCCCGAGGAGCTGGCCGAACGCGTCGACGGCATCCTGGCTCGCCTCAAGCAGGCCGAACGCGAGATCGCCGAGGCGCGTGCCCGGGCCGTGCTGTCGTCGGCAGCCGCCCTGGCCGGTCGCGCGCGCGACGTCGCCGGAGTCACCTTCCTCGGGCATGACGCCGGCGTCGGTGTGAGCGCTGACGACGCGCGCCGCCTGGTCGGCGACCTGCGCGGGCGGCTGGGCCACGAGCGACCCGTCGTGGTCGCGGTCACCGCGACCCAGCATGACCGGCCCGTGGTGGTCATCGCGACGAACGATGCGGCGCGGTCGCGCGGCCTGCGTGCGGGGGACCTGGTCAAGCCGGCCGCCGCCGAGCTCGGCGGCGGCGGCGGAGGCAAGCCGGACCTGGCCCAGGGAGGCGGCAGCGATCCGTCGCGGACGGTGCAGGCCCTGACGAGTGTGGAAACGGCCGTGGGGGAACGCGTCACCGCAGCGTCGTGATGCGGCCCGGAGTACGTCTCGGGGTCGATGTCGGTGCAGTGCGCGTCGGTCTCGCGGTCAGTGACCCCGACGGCCTCGTGGCGACTCCCGCAGGCACGCTCACTCGCGAGAGCCGGACCGGGGCGGACCTGAACGAGATTGCCGCACAGGCTCGTCGGCGCGGTGCGATCGAGGTGGTCGTCGGGCTGCCCAAGTCTCTGTCCGGCGCGGATGGCGTAGCCGCCGAACGGGCTCGCGACTACGCTGGGGCGTTGAAGCGCGCCCTGGACGGGGTTCCCGTGCGCCTGTGGGACGAACGCATGACCACCGTTGACGCCCACCGGCAGCTCCGCGACAGCGGGGTCGCTTCGCGGCGTCACCGTGACTCGGTGGACCAGGCGGCTGCTGTTCTCATTTTGCAGGCCGCTCTGGACGCCGAGCGCAGTACCGGATCTCCCGGTGGAGAAGTGCTCACCGGTCGAAAGCCGCGCCGGCGCGCCGGCCAGGATCGGCAGCAAGGAAGGCAGTCGTGAGCCAGCTCCCTGACGAGTCGCCCCTGAGCACCGGCCGCGGGCGCCATGCCCGGGCACGGCGCTGGCTCCAGCAGCCCGACGACGACCCGTACGGTGGGCTGGACGACATCTGGGCGGAGCCGACGGGCCGGGAGGAGCCCTACGACGCCTTCTACGATGACGCCTTCTACGATGACGATCTGCAGGAGATGGACCCGGACATGGTGGAGCACTTCGACGAGGCGGCCGAGGCTCAGTACCACGCCCGTCGCCGCCGCTCGCCGTGGATCCGCTGGGGTTCGCTGCTGGTGGCCCTGGTGGTGGTGGTCGCCGGCGGCTACTTCGCTTTCGGGGCGGTGTCCGGGATGCTCCCGACGTTCGCGGGGGGCGGTGAGGAGGTCGAGGACTACTCGGGGCCGGGCACCGGTGAGATCGTCGTGGAGGTGCCCGAGGGCGCCGGGGGCGCGACGATCGCCCGGGTTCTGGCGGAGAACGACGTCGTGGCCAGTGCCGACGCCTTCACTGCGGCCGCGGCGGTGGAGCCTGAGTCCACGAGTATCCAGCCCGGCTCCTACCGGATGGCCGAGCAGATGAGCGCCGAGGGAGCGCTGGAGCGGATGCTCGACCCGGAGTACCGCGAGGTCAGCGCCGTGACGGTACGAGAAGGTCTGTGGAAGGAGGAGGTCTTCGCCGCGCTCGCCGAGGGGACCGGTCATGAGGTATCGGACTACGAGGCGGTGGACGCGAACGAGATCGGCCTCCCAGCGGCCGCGGACGGGGAGATGGAGGGCTACCTCTTCCCGGACACCTACTCCTTCGGACCCGAGGACACCCCCACCCAGCAGCTGAGCGACATGGTCGAGCTGGGCGAGACCAAGTACGCCGAGCTCGGCCTTCGGGGTGAGCAGCTGGACACCGCCCTGGTCAAAGGCAGCCTGATCCAGGCGGAGGGTGCCTTCAGCGACGACCTGCCGAAGATCGCGAGGGTGATTGAGAACCGCCTGGACGAGGACCAGCCGCTCGGGTTCGACTCCACCATCCACTTCATCTACTCCGAGCGGGGTCGGGCCGGCACCACCGACGCGCAACGCGAGAGCGACAGCGCGTACAACACCTACACGCTGACCGGGTTGCCGCCCGGGCCGATCAACAGCCCCGGTCTGGCCGCCATCAAGGCCGCCATCGATCCGGCCCAGGGGCCATGGCTCTACTTCGTCACGACCAACCCCGACACCGGGCAGACCAAGTTCGCGGTGACGTTCAAAGAGCACAAGAAGAACGTCCAGGAGTTCCAGCGGTGGTGCCGGAACAACCGCGATGCCTGTTGAGTCGAGGAGCCGCCCGCGACAGGCGGGAGTGGTCGGCTCACCCATCGAGCACTCGCTGTCCCCGGCGCTGCACCTCGCCGCCTACCGTGCCCTGGGGCTGCGGCAGTGGTCCTACCACCGCAACGAGGTGCCGGCTGGTGGCCTGGAGTCCTTCGTCGCGGGGTTGCCCGACTCGTGGGTCGGCCTGTCGGTCACCATGCCCGGAAAGGAGGAGGCGCTCGCTCTGGCCGACGAGGCCACACACCGGGCCACGCTCGCCGGGGCCGCCAACACACTCATCCGCCGGACCGATGGCTGGTGGGCGGACAACACCGATGTGGACGGCATCCTGAGCGCGCTGACCGAGGCCGGGTGCCAGCACACCGAGACCGCGTGGGTGCTGGGCTCCGGGGCCACCTGCCGCTCGGTGCTCGTGGCCCTGCACGAGCTGGGACTGCGTCGGGTGACCCTGCAGGTGCGCTCCACGGCGCGCCGGGCCACCCTCGTGCTGGCCGACTCCCTTGGCATCGAGACCGTCGTGCGGGACTACGACGAAGGGGGCCCGGGATGGGACTGCTTCGACGTGGCGGTGAGCACGGTGCCAGCCCATGCCTCCCTGCCGATGCCCCCGAGGCGCCTCTGGGCCCATGGGGTGAGTGCGCCCACGCCGGTGTGGGCGATGGACGTGACCTACCAGGTCGACAGCGACTGGGCTGTGAGACTGGGCGCCGCCGGAGCGACACGGGTCTCCGGTGCGCAGATGCTGCTGCACCAGGCGGCCCGGCAGGTGCAGCTCATGACGGGCCAGGAGGCGCCGCTCGCAGCAATGCGGACGGCCTTGGCCGCGGGTCGGGTTCACCCCGCCACGTGATCGCGCAGGCGCCGGGATGGGCCCTGGGTGTCGCGCTGCTCGCGGCGGTGAGTGGCATCCCCCTGCGACGCGTCTTGCAGCGTCTCTCCTACCGCGCCGAGTCGGAGAGCGGAGCCGAGCATCCCGGATCCCGTTGGTGGGTCCCGCCGGTGCTGGGGGGCCTGGGCTGGCTGCTGGTCACCCGGGTCGGCCAGGAGGCCACGCTCACGGCGCCGGCCCAGGCGGTGTTGCTGATCACGCTGCTGCTGGTCGCCTTCGGATGCGTGGCTCTCGCGGCCATCGACCTGGACGTCCACCGTCTACCCGACCGGCTCCTCGCGCCGTGCGGCGGCGTTCTCCTGACCGGTCTGAGCCTGGTGTCCCTGCTCGGGGCGGGCGCCGGCCCGTGGTGGCGTGCCCTGCTGTGTGCACTTGCCAGCGGCATCTTCTACCTGCTGCTTGCCTCACTGTCGCTCGCTCGCGGATCGGTGGCCGTGGGGTTGGGCGATGTGAAGCTCTCCCTGCTCCTGGGCGCGGCTCTGGGCTGGTTCGGCGTCGGTAACACGGTCGTGGGGGTCTACGCGGGCTTCGTGGCCGGGGGGGTGATGGCGTTGGCACTGTTGTTCACCCGCCAGGTGAGCCTGCGTGGCCACGTGGCCTACGGACCCCCGATGATGGCGGGGGCGCTGGTCGGCATCATGCTGCCCGCAGGCAGCGTGGCGTCACTGTTCTGACAGACTCGGCCCCATGCTGCGTTGGTTGACCGCCGGGGAGTCGCACGGGCCTGCGCTGACCGCAGTTCTCGAGGGACTGCCGGCGGGGGTGGAGATCACCCGGGAGCGGGTCTCGGCGGCGTTGGCGAGGCGTCGCCTGGGCTACGGTCGCGGTGCCCGCATGAGCTTCGAGGCCGACCGCCTGGACTTCGTCGGTGGCATGCGGCACGGCTACTCCCTCGGGTCGCCCATCGCGCTGCACATCGCCAACTCCGAATGGTCCAAGTGGGAGAAGGTCATGGGCCCCGAACCCGTGCCCGAGGAGGACCTGGTCCGGGCGGACGACGTCGGCGCGCCCGCAGAGCTGGCCCGCAACAAGGCTCTGACGCGGCCCCGGCCCGGGCATGCTGACCTCGTAGGCATGCAGAAGTACGCCCACCGTGAGGCGCGCCCCATCCTCGAACGGGCCTCGGCCCGGGAGACCGCGGCCCGGGTCGCCCTGGGGTCGGTGGCGGCGGCCTTTCTGGAGCAGGCATGCGACATCGCCCTGGTGTCCCATACGGTCTCGATCGGCACGGCAGGGCTTCCCGGGCCCGGCGCCGACGCGCCGTCGGTGAGCAGCCTCCCCGGACCCCGTGATGTGAACGCGCTCGACGCCGACCCCGTCCGCAGCCTGGACCCCGAGCTGTCAGCTGCGATGGTGGCCGAGGTCGATTCCGCCCGCAAGGACGGGGACACGCTCGGTGGCGTGGTCGAGGTGCTCGCCTGGGGCCTGCCGCCCGGCCTGGGCTCGCACGTGCACTGGGACCGCCGACTCGACAGCCGCCTGGCCGCGGCGCTGATGGGAATCCAGGCGATCAAGGGCGTTGAGATCGGGGAGGGCTTCCGCACCGCGGCTCGCCGCGGCAGCCAGGCCCACGACGAGATCGAGCCGGCTGCTCACGGTGGTGTGACCCGCGCGACCCTGCGCTCCGGGGGTACCGAGGGCGGCATGAGCACCGGTTCGGTGCTGCGCGTGCGTGCGGCCATGAAGCCGATCTCCACCGTGCCACGAGCCTTGGGCACGGTCGACGTCACGACCGGGCAGACGGCGACGGCCATCCATCAGCGCTCGGACGTCTGCGCGGTGCCGGCGGCCGGGGTCGTCGCGGAGGCCATGGTCGCCCTGGTGATCGCCGACGCGGTGCTGGAGAAGTGCGGGGGTGACAGCGTCAGCGAGGTGCGTCGGAACCTGCGCAGCTATCTCGCAGCCATTCCGGAGACGATGGCCGTGCCGGCCGAGGTGGAGGCGCGATGAGTCGAGCGACGGAGCATTCACACGAAGAGGCACGACCCTGGGTGGTGTTGATCGGCCCCCCGGGATCGGGGAAGTCCACCCTCGGGGCCGAGCTCGCGCGGCGCAGCGGCGGGCAGCTCTGGGACACCGATGTTGCCATCGAGGCCGCGCAGGGCCGCTCGATCAGCGACGTCTTCGTCGAAGACGGGGAGGCGTCCTTCCGAGAGATGGAGCGACTCGAGGTGATCCGCGCCCTGTCCGAGCACCGCGATGTGCTTGCTCTGGGGGGCGGCGCGGTGATGACGGCGGACGTGGCGCGGGCACTGGGTCATCCCCGCCACCGCGGGACCGTGGTCTTCCTCGACGTGGGCATCGCGGACGCCGCCTCCAGGGTCGGGTTCGACGTTTCTCGTCCGCTGCTGGTCGTGAACCCGCGGGCGTCATGGAACCGACTGATGAACGCACGGCGCAGCACCTACGAAGAGCTCGCCGACGTCCACGTCGACACTGCGGGTCGTGGGGTCGAGGAGATCGCCGACGAGATCGAGCGTCTCGTCCCCTCGCCGCTGACCGGGCAGGAAGGGTGAGCGGCGGCCAGCCGTTGCGCTCGATCCCGGTATGCCCCGGCGGCACTGTGGGCACGAGGAGCGCCGGCAGCAGCGCAAGCGTGCTCACGGCGGGTGGTGAGTACCACGTACGGGTGGGGTCGGGGGTGCTCGACCGGCTGGGAGACCACCTGCACCCCGGCCGGCGGGTGCTTGTGGTGGCGCAGCCGGGCCGCGACGACCTGGTCGAGCAGGTGCGATCGACCATCGACACCGCCGGCGCGCTCGCCCACCTGGCCCGCGTCCCCGACGCGGAGGCGGCCAAGAACGTGGACGTGCTGTCGGAGCTGTGGGCACAGATGGGGCGGGCGGGCTTCACCCGGGACGACCTCGTGGTCGGCTTGGGAGGGGGAGCGGTGACCGACCTCGCCGGCTTCACGGCCGCCACCTGGCTGCGCGGCGTGGACGTCGTCCACCTGCCGACGTCGCTGCTGGCCGCCGTCGATGCCGCGGTGGGAGGCAAGACGGGGATCAACACCGCGGAGGGCAAGAACCTCGTGGGGGCGTTCCACCACCCGCGTGCGGTGCTGTGCGACCCGGCGTGGATGGCCCGGATGCCACGCGCCGACTATGTGTCCGGTCTGGCCGAGGTGATCAAGTGCGGGCTGATCGCCGACCCGGAGATCCTCACCCGGGTCGAAGCGGACCCCGACGCTGCCGTGGCCGCCGAGCCCGCCCTCGCGGTCGACCTCGTCGCCAGCGCCGTGCAGGTGAAGGCAGACGTCGTCTCCGCCGACCCGAGGGAGGCCTCGCACCGGGAGATCCTCAACTTCGGACATACCTTGGGACACGCCATCGAGCTGGTGGAGGACTACCGGTGGCGGCACGGCGACGCCGTGGCCGTCGGTATGGTGTTCGCTGCCGAGCTCGGGGTCCTGGCGGGACGCACCCCGCCCGATCTGCCCGAGCGCGTGCGCAGCATCCTCACCGCGGTGGGACTGCCCACCACCTACCGTCTGGACCGCTGGGAGGCGCTGCGGACGGCCATGGGCCGGGACAAGAAGGCACGGGGGTCGCGGTTGCGCTTCGTGGTGCTGGAGGATGTCGGCCGGCCCGGTCGACTTCAGGCCCCCGACGAGGACGTCCTGGCTCGGGCCTACGCCGCCCTTGAGCACTAGTGTGACCCCATGTCGCGTTCGGTGCTGGTGATCTCCGGGCCCAACCTCGCCGCGCTGGGCTCGCGCCAGCCCGAGGTGTACGGCACCCAGACCCTGGCCGAGGTACACGACCAGGTGGTGACCGAGGGCGCCGCCCTCGGTCTGGACTGCCAGTGCCGACAGAGCGACGACGAAGCGCAGATCGTGGCCTGGCTGCACGAAGCGGCGGCCGCCGGGTCCGACATCGTGCTGAACCCAGCGGCGTTCACCCACTACTCGTACGCGGTCGCCGATGCGTGCGCCCACGCGAGGAGCCGCGGGTCGCGACTGATCGAGGTGCACCTGTCGAACCCCGCCGCGCGCGAGGGCTTCCGGCAGGTCTCGGTCGTGGCGCCGGTGGCGTCCGGAACGGTGGCCGGTTTCGGCGCACGGTCCTACCTCCTGGCGCTGCAGGCCCTGGCCGGGCCGGAGAGCACGGGGAGGCAGCGCGCGCAGGCGCGTTAGACTCCGTGCCGTCCCTGTGCCCTCACACCCGGCCCACCGCCCGAGTGGAGCCACGGGGACTCTGATGCCCCCAACAGGAGAAACACGTGGCCACGACGAACGACCTCAAGAACGGGCTGGTCCTGAACATGGACCACGGCCTGTGGCAAGTCCTCGACTTCCAGCACGTGAAGCCGGGCAAGGGGCCGGCCTTCGTGCGCACCAAGCTCAAGAACGTGCTCTCGGGCAAGATCGTCGACAAGACCTTCAACGCGGGCACCAAGGTGGAGACCGCCACGGTGGACCGCAGCGACATGCAGTACCTGTACCACGACGGCACCGACTACATCTTCATGGACACCAAGACCTACGAGCAGATCCCGGTCACGCCCGAGGTGATGGGCAGCGCGAGTGACTATCTGCTGGAGAACTCTCAGGTCATGATCGCTCGGCACGAGGGCCAGGTGCTCTACGTCGAGCTGCCGCCGTCGGTGGTCCTGGAGATCGCCCAGACCGACCCCGGGGTGCAGGGAGACCGCTCCACCGGCGGCACGAAGCCGGCCACCCTCGAGACCGGTGCGCAGATCGCGGTGCCGCTCTTCCTGGAGGCGGGCACTCGCGTCAAGGTGGACACCAGGGACGGTTCGTACCTCGGCCGGGTCAACTGAGCTCCGGTGGCCGCCCGCACCAAGGCACGCAAGCGAGCCGTCGAGCTCCTCTACGAGGCTGAGCAGCGCGGCCTGAACATCGGGGAGCTGCTGCGGCAGCGCCTGGAGAACCCGAGTACCCAGCACCCGCTTCCGGACTACACCGCGACCTTGGTCAACGGCGTCCTGTCGCGCTGGGCCGAGATCGCCGAGGTCCTGAGCACGTACAGCCAAGGCTGGCCGGTGGAGCGGATGCCGGCGGTGGATCGTGCGGTGCTGCGGCTGGGCACCTGGGAAGTGGTGTGGAACGACGAGGTGCCGGACGTCGTGGCCATCGCCGAAGCGGTCGATCTGGTGCAGGCCATGTCCACCGATGAGTCGCCCAAGTTCGTCAACGGGCTGCTCGCCCGCATCTCGACGGTCAAGGTCACCTTGGTCTGAGCCCGAGAGTGGTACCGTTCGGGAACCCGTCGCGTATCGTGAAGTGAGTTGCAACATGCGCAACAAAGATCGTCAACAGTTCCTGGTCCGAATGCTGCAGTCGGCACGCTTCGAGGTCTTGCCGACCCCCACCGCGGAGGATTCGGTCGTGGCCGCCCTCGAGCCTGGGAGCACGGTCACCGTGACCGCCTCCCCGGCTCAGGGCATCGAGGCCACCGTCGACCTGGCCATCCGCCTGGCGGCCCACGGCTATGACGCTGTTCCCCACCTGGCAGCGAGGATGGTCTCCGGCCGGGCTGAGCTCTCCGACCTCGTGGGGCGCTTGCACCAGGCCGGGGTCGGAACCGTCTTCGTCCCCGGGGGGGATCAGCAGCCGCCAGCAGGCGACTACGGTTGCGCCCTGGACCTGCTGCAGGACCTCACCGCGATGGGGCACCCGGCGATGACCGTCGGCATCACCGGCTACCCGGAGCCCCACCCGAGCATCAGTGACGACCTGACGGTGCAGTCGATGTGGGACAAGCGCAAGCACGCCTCCCATGTGGTGAGCAACCTGACCTTCGACCCGCAGCAGGTGCATCGCTGGATCACACGGATGCGTGCTCGGGGGATCACCCTGCCCGTGCTGCTCGGGGTGCCGGGACCCATCGACCGGGCCAAGCTGCTCACCATGGCCACGAGGATCGGCGTGGGGGATTCCACCCGCTTCCTGAGCAAGCACAAGAGCATCATGACCCGCCTGGCCGCGCCGGGCGGCTTCACCGGCGAGCGCTTCCTGCAGGGGTGTGCTCAGACGATGGCCGCACCCGAGGCGCGGGTGACCGGGATCCACCTCTACACCTTCAACCAGGTGGCGGCGACCGAGCGGTGGCGTCGGGACTTCCTGGCCCGCCTGGGTGCGGGCGTGCAGCAGCCCGCGGCGGCGACGGACTAGGCCACTCCCCGAGCCTGGGCGGGCGCCTGCAGCAACGAGGCCAGACGCGCGCCCTCGTCCGCCAACAGTCGCCCCAGCTGGGGAATCTGCTCCTGCAACCGGACGGTGGGCCCGGAGACGCCCAGCGAGGCGATCACCGAGCCTTCCAGGCCGGCCACCGGTGCGGCCAGCCCCGACAGGCCGACCTCCAGCTCGTCGCAGGAGACGGAGTAACCGCGAGCTCGCACCTCGCCGAGCTCCCGGACCAGCTGTTCCCGTGTGCGTGTCTCTTCGGTCAGCTTCTCGAGCCGGCCTGGCGGGACCTTGATGGCGCCGAAAGCGCACAGGACCTTGCCCAGCGAGCTGCAGTGCACCGGCACCTCGACCTCGTTCCAGTCCCGGGCGCGCAACAGGTAGGTGGACTCGACCTGGGCGATGTAGAACACGTTGTCGGACCGCGCGACGCCGAGGTGCACCGTCTCCCCGCATGCTGCGGAGACCGACTGCAGCACCGGCTCGGCGAGCCGCGCCACCTGAGGCCATGGGTCGTGCAGGGCCGCGTAGAGGGCGAAGAGCTGCCCCCCCACGTAGCCGTCGACGGTGCGCTCGAGCAGCTCCGTCCGCTCCAGCGCGCTCAGCAGCCGTGAGGCGGTAGACCGGGCCAGCCCGGTGGCCTCGGCCAGCTCGCTCGTGGTCAGCGGGCGGTCGGAGTGGATGACCAGGTCGATCAGCCTGGCCGCACGGTCGACGGCCTGGGTGCCGGCGCCGGGCGAGGTCGGAGAGGCCAGACCTGGCGCACCGGCGGTCATGTCGCGTGATCTCCTTCGATGAGGTCTGATCGGGTCGAGTCAGGTCGGGCAGGTGCGTGAGCGGCTTGCGTCCGCTGCAGACTCAGCCACCTCAGCACGCCCCGGTGTCAGTTATTGTGCTTGAGTCGAGGCGAGAAGTCGAGCCGTGCGTTGCGCTATTCGAGACACAATGTGTCATACGCAACGCTCGATGCGCTAACGTGCCCCCATGAGTGACTCCAACGGCTCGGCGGGCGTGCAGTCCGTCGACCGCGCTCTGTCCGTGTTGAGCATACTGTCGCGGGCAGGCGAGGCGGGCGTGAGCGACATCGCGCGAGAGCTGGGGGTGCACAAGAGCACGGTCTTCCGCCTTGTAGCGACCCTCGAAGCGCATGACATGGTCGAGCAGCACTCCGACCGCGGAAAGTACCGACTGGGGGTCGGGGTGCTGCGCCTGGCGGGGGCCACCAGTGCCCGGCTGGACGTGGTGCAGGAGGCTCGACCGATCGCCCGCGACCTCGCGACCAGCACCGGGGAGACGGTGAACCTGGCCATCCTGGCCGAGACCTCGGCCCTCTACGTGGACCAGGTGGCCGGCTCCTCCTCGCTGCAACCGCACAACTGGGTGGGTCAGCACATCCCACTGCACGCCACGTCGAACGGGAAGGTCCTGCTCAGTGAGCTGAGCGAGGCGGACTGTACGCAGCGGCTGCCCCGGCTCACCTCGTACACGCCGACCACCATCACCTCCCGCGCGCAACTGCGGGACGAGCTCGCCCGGGCGCGCAAGCTCGGGTATGCCCTCGCGGTGGACGAGCTGGAGATCGGGCTGACGGCTGTCGCCGCGCCCATCCGGGACGCGCACGGTGAGGTCGTGGCCTCCCTCAGCGTCTCGGGGCCTACCTTCCGGATCGAAGCCGAGCGCATCGAAGAGGTCCTGCCGTTGCTAATGACGGCGGCCTCGACGGTCTCCGGGCGCCTCGGAGCCGCGGCTCCCGCGTGACGCGCAAGCCGGGGTGGCCACCTGCCACGAAGCCGGGCCGTCCACCTGCCGCCCAGCCGGGGCACTCCCGGGGCTGTCCCATCAGGGCAGCATCGACCGCGCTGTGTCCTGCCGCGACGCGGCGCCTCCGAGAGTTGACAGCACACCATGCCGGTCTAGTATTGCGTTGTGCCGTATAGCGCACCGCAATGCGTATAACGCAACACTTCTCCACTGAAGGGGGGCCTCATGGCCTCGGTACCGGAATCTGCTGGCGTGGTCGTGATCGGGGCCGGAATCGTCGGCAACAGCCTCGTGCATCACCTGGCTCGCCTCGGCTGGCGTGACATCGTCCAGATCGACAAGGGCCCCCTGCCCAACCCCGGCGGCTCGACCGGTCACGCGTCGAACTTCATCTTCCCCGTCGACCACTCTCGCGAGATCACCGACCTCACGCTGGACAGCATGGAGCAGTACGACGAGATGGGCGTCATGATCCAGCCCGGCGGCTTCGAGGTCGCGCGCACCGAGGAGAGGATGGAGGAGCTGCGCCGCCGGATGTCGTCGGCCAAGGCGTGGGGGATCGAGTCCGAGCTGGTCACCCCTGAGCAGGTCGTGGAGAAGGTGCCCTACCTCGACCCCGAGCAGATCGTCGGTGCGTTCTGGACTCCCACCGTCGGGGTCGTGGACTCGCTGCGGGCCGGGACGATCATGCGCGAGCGGGCCATGGAGACCGGCGCGCTCACCGTTGTCCCGACCGTCGAGGTCACCGGCCTGAGCACGCACGAGGGTCGGATCACCGGGGTCGAGACGACCGGGGGCACCATCTCCGCGGACACGGTGGTCATCGCGTGCGGGGTGTGGAGCCCGAAGATCGGTGACATGGCGGGCGCCAGGATCCCGCTCTCGCCGATGGTGCACCAGCTGATCTCGGTCGGCCCGGTGCCGCTGCTGACCGAGCAGGAAGGTGAGATCAGCTACCCGATCATCCGCGACATGGACGCCCTGTGCTACGAGCGTCAGCACGGCGCCGACATGGAGGTCGGCTCCTACGCCCACCGCTCGATCATCCACGAGCCCGAGGACATCCCCTCGATCGAGGCATCCAAGCTCTCACCCACCGAGATGCCGTTCACGGCCGACGACTTCGACCCCCAGCTGGAGCAGGCCTTCGAGCTCATGCCCGACCTGTTGGGCGCCGAGGGCGCGGAGATCCGCTACGCGATCAACGGTCTGCTGTCGTTGACCCCGGACGGCGCGCCCGTCCTCGGCGAGACACCCGAGGTCAAGGGACTGTGGTCGGCCGCAGCGGTGTGGATCAAGGAAGGACCCGGCGTCGGGCGCGCCGTGGCCGAGTGGATGACGCACGGACACAGCGAGATCGACCTGGCCGGCTCCGACATCGCCCGGTTCCACCCGCACCAGCGCACACGCAACCACACGCGGGCCCGCACCAGCGAGGCCTTCATCAAGACCTACGGCATCGTCCACCCGGGCGAGCAGTACGAGTCCGACCGCAACCTGCGTCTGTCGCCCATGCACGCGAGGCAGCAAGAGCTGGGTGCCGTCTTCGTCGAGGCTGCCGGCTGGGAACGGCCCCACTGGTACGAGTCCAACTCCGCGCTGCTCGAGGAGTTCGGCGATGCGGTGATGCCGCGCGAGCACGAGTGGGACTCGCGGTGGTGGTCCCCGATCATCAACGCCGAGCACCTCGCGATGCGCGAGCGGGCCGGGGTCATCGACCTGTCGGCCTTCTGCCTCTTCGACGTGGTGGGCCCGGGGGCGCTCGACGCGGTCCAGTCCGTCATCGTCTCGCAGGCCGACCTGCCGGTGGGACGGGTCATCTACACGCCGGTGCTGGACGACAAGGGTGGCTTCGTGTCCGACCTGACCGTGATGCGACTGGCTCACGATCGCTTCCGGGTGGTCACCGGCGGTGCCCACGGCATGGTGGACCTCAAGTGGTTCGCCGACCGGATGCCGGCCGACGGCAGCGCCGCCGTGGTCGACCTGACCTCCTCCTGGACCACGATCGGCATCTGGGGCCCGAAGGCGCGCGCCATCCTGGCCTCGCTGACCAGCGGCGACGTGAGCCACGAGGGCTTCAGGTTCGCCACCTGCCGCGAGCTCGAGCTGGGCTCGCTGACGGTGCTGGCCTCGCGCATCTCCTACGTGGGCGAGCTCGGCTGGGAGCTGTACGTGCCGATCGAGCAGGGTGCCCGGTTGTGGGACCTGCTGCTCGAGGCCGGTGCTCCGCACGGTGCGGTGCCTGTCGGCGTGGGTGTCTACAGCACGACCGGACGCATCGAGAAGGGTTACCGCGCGTTCGGCGCGGAGCTGGACTCCGAGCGCTCGATCGTGCAGGCCGGGATGCAGCGCCCCAAGGTCAAGGAGGCCGAGTTCGTCGGCCGCGCGGCCTACCTCAAGCAGCGCGAGGAGGAGCCCCCCTCGGTGCTGTGCACTCTCACCGTGGAGGACCACACCTCGGCCTCGGGCATGAAGCGCTACATGTTGGGTGGCGAGCCCATCCTGAGCAAGGAGGGCGAGCTGCTGACGGACGCCGAAGGCCACCACCCGTACGTGACCAGCGCCGGCTCGGCGCCGTCCCTGGGCAAGCACGTGCTAATGGCGTACCTGCCCCGCGAGCAGGCCGAGATCGACACCGAGCTGACGGTCTCGTACATGGAGGAGCTGTACCCCGTGCGGGTCGGCTCCGTCGACGCGACCTCCCTGTTCGACCCCGAGAACGAGCGGATCAGGAGCGCCTCATGAGCGACGTGCTGGTGTGTATCAAACGTGTCCCCGACACCGGGGGCGAGGTCAGCCTGGACGAAGACGGCATGAACATCGACATCGCCCACCTGGGCGCGACGGTCAGCCCGCACGAGGAGGCTGCGATCGAGCTGGCCGTGCAGCAGGCCGGAGCCACCGACGGTGAGGTCACGGTGCTCTCCCTCGGTGACGACAACGCCGTCGAGCAGCTGCGCGACGCGGTGGCGCTGGGATGTACGAACGCGGTCCTCGTTGAGGCCACGCCGGCCAGGTTCGGCCCCCGCGACATCGCGCTCGCCATCGCCGACGTGGTGCGCTCCCACGAGGAGCAGGGGCGGTCCTACGACCTCATCCTGCTCGGCAACGACGCCGCGGACACCGGCGACTTCCAGGTGGGTGTGCGGCTGGGGTATGCGCTGGAGCGTCCCGTGGTCACCGGCATCTCGACCGTCGAGCTGAGGGACGGCCACGTCGTCGCCACGGGCGACAGTCCGACCGGCGGCAACCAGGTCTACGAGATCGCCCTTCCCGCGGTGGTCACGGTCATGGAGGGCGGCGTCGAACCCCGCTACCCGAGCATCCCGGGACGGATGAAGGCCAAGCGGGCCAAGATCGAGACCGTCGAGCCCGAGCGTGAGCCCGACGGGTCCGGGCGGGTCCGGCTGGTCCTGCCGCCCGCCCCGTCGAGCCAGGTGAGGGTGCTCGGGGAGGGGCCGGAAGCGGCCCCCGCCGTCGCCGACCTGCTACAAGAGCTAGGAGTCCTGCGATGAGTGTGCTGGTCTGGGTCGAGGTCGTCGAGGGCGAGGTCAGCGAGGTCTCGCAGGAGACGTTGACCTTCGCGCGTGGTCTGGGTGAGGAGCTCCACGCGGTGGTCGTGGGTTCGGTCGACGAGCTCGCCGAGCCGCTGAGCCAGTTCGGGGTGTCGACCATCCACCAGGTCGACGACTCGGATGCGGCGTTCGCCGCCTACGCCCCGGGGGCGTGGTCGGCGGCAGTGCTGGCGGCGTCGCGGGCCTGCGACACGTCGGTCGTCCTGGCGCCGGGCTCGCCCCGCGGCAACGAGCTGATGGCGCACGTCGCCGCGCGCGCGGACGTGCTCATGGCGGCGAACGCGGTCAACGTCGAGAGCCGGGAGCCGCTGCTGGTGAGCCGCCAGGTGTTCGGCGGCACCGCCTTCGAGGTGATGTCTCTCTCCGAGGATCTCGCGGTGCTCAGCGTGGCGGGCCACGCCTGCAGCGCCGAGCCGGCCGACGAGCCTGCTTCTGCGCAGGTGCAGGCCTTGGAGGTCAGCACGACCCCCGCCGACATCGCCGTCCAGGTGGCACGGACCGAGCCCGGTGCGCCGGACGAGTCCGGGTCGCTGAAGTCGGCCAAGGTCGTGATCGGCGCCGGCCGTGGTGTCGGCAGCTCCGACGGGTTCGAGGAGCTGCTGGAGATGACCGACCTGCTGCACGGCTCCCTCGGCGTCTCGCGGGTGGTGACCAGCCTGGGCTGGCGGCCACACCACGAGCAGGTCGGCCAGACCGGATCCCGGATCAGCCCCGACCTGTACGTCCCGTGCGGGATCAGCGGCGCCATCCAGCACTGGGCCGGATGCTCCAGCGCCAAGACGATCCTGGCCATCAACAACGACCCCGATGCGCCGATGGTGACCCGGGCGCACTACGCCGTGATCGGGGACCTGCACGAGATCGTGCCGGCCATCAACGAGGAGATCAGGCGTCGCGTCGCCGGCTAGGTCGCCGGGGTAGGGTGAGGCCAGTCAATCCTTTAACCACCGTCCAGTGAGGCGGGGAAGGAGCGTGGGGCCTCGATGAACGACGCCTTGCCCGGTCGGATGGTACTGAGCGGTCCTGACATGGCGCGTGCGCTGCGCCGGGTGGGACACGAGGTGCTGGAGGCGAACAAGGGTTCCGCCGACCTCGTCCTTCTCGGCATCCCCAGTCGCGGCGTCCCCCTGGCCCATCGCCTCGCGCAGACCATGGCCGAGGTGGAGGGCGAGCACGTGCCGTGCGGCGCCCTGGACATCACCATGTACCGCGACGACCTCCGCCGACAGCCGGTGCGTCACGTCGAGCCCACCTCACTGCCCCCAGGCGGCGTCGAGGGGAAGGTCGTCGTGCTGGTCGACGACGTGCTCTACTCCGGCCGGACGGTGCGTGCGGCCCTCGACGCCCTGGCCGACTACGGCCGGCCCCAGAGCGTCCGGCTGGCCGTGATGGTCGACCGCGGACACCGTGAGCTGCCCATCCGTGCTGACTACGTGGGCAAGAACCTACCGACGGCCAAGACCGAACGGGTCTGGGTGCGACTGGCGGAGGTCGACGGTCACGACGAGGTGCGCATCGCCCAGGAGGCCGGCTCGTGAAGCACCTGCTGTCGATGGCGGACCTCTCGCGGGAGGAGATCCTGGCCATCCTGGACACCGCGGCCACCATGCACGAGGTGCAGCACCGCGAGGTCAAGAAGCTGCCGACGCTGCGGGGCCGGACCATCATCAACTTCTTCTTCGAGGACTCCACCCGGACCCGGAGCAGCTTCGAGCTGGCCGGCAAGTGGATGTCGGCCGACACCATCAACCTCACCGGCAAGGGCACGTCGGTGTCCAAGGGGGAGAGTCTGCGCGACACGGTCAAGACCATCGACGCCATGGGGGTGGACATGATGGTCATCCGGCACATGGCCTCCGGGGCACCGGCGACCATCGCGCAGTGGACCAACTGCTCCATCGTCAACGCCGGAGACGGGACGCACGAACACCCCAGCCAGGCCCTGCTCGACGCGTACACGATGCGAGCCCGGCTCGGGGACCTCGAGGGCCGGCACGTGGCCCTGGTGGGTGACCTGGCGCACTCCCGGGTGCTGCGCTCCAACCTGATCTGCCTGCGCACCCTCGGCGCGCGGGTGACCCTGGTGGCCCCACCCACGCTCATGCCCAGTGGCATCGGGCCGTGGTCGGAGGGCGACGGCTTCGCCACCTCCTACGACCTCGACGACGTGCTGCCGAGCGTCGACGCCGTGATGATGCTGCGCGTGCAGCGCGAGCGGATGAGCGGAGGGTACTTCCCGACGGCGCGGGAGTACGCCGTCACCTACGGCCTCACCACCGCTCGGCTCGCCGCCCTCCCCGGGCACGCGGTCATCGCCCACCCCGGGCCGATGAACCGCGGTCTGGAGATCTCCGGAGAGGCCGCCGACGCCGCGCAGTCACTGGTGCTCGAGCAGGTCTCGGCCGGGGTGGCGGTGCGGATGTCGATCCTGTACCACCTGTTGTCCGGAGAGGCGATGAGCGCATGAACGAGCCGCACCGTCCCGCAGCGGACCTGCTCGTGACCGGGGCCGACCTCGCGGGATCCGGGCGCGGAGACCTCCTCGTCTCCGGTTCCCGGATCCGCGCCGTGGGCCCGGAGGCCACCGAGGCCGCGGAGGGCATGGGCGAGGGGCTGGCCCGGCTGGACGCCGACGGGATGGTGGCGCTGCCCGGTCTGGTGGACCTGCACACGCACCTGCGCGAGCCGGGCCGCGAAGACAGCGAGACCATCGCCTCGGGCTCCCGGGCCGCTGCGGTGGGCGGCTTCACCGCGGTCCACGCGATGGCCAACACCACCCCCGTGACGGACACCGCCGAAGCCGCGGAGCGCGTGTACGACCTGGGACGACGGGCCGGATACGTGGACGTGCTGCCGGTCGGGGCGGTGTCCAAGGGCCTGGCCGGAGGCGAGCTCGCCGAGCTGGGGCTCATGGCCCGCAGCCGGGCCCGCGTGCGCCTGTTCTCCGACGACGGCAAGTGCGTCCACGACGCCCGGCTGATGCGCCGGGCGCTGGAGTACGTGCGTGCCTTCGGCGGCGTGGTCTCCCAGCACGCGCAGGATCCCCAGCTGGCCGGCCCCTCCGCCTGCGCCCACGAGGGGGAGCTGTCCGGGCGGCTCGGGCTGCCCGGGTGGCCGGCGGTGGCCGAGGAGTCGATCGTGGCCCGGGACGTCATGCTGGCCCGGCATACCGGCTCCCGGGTGCACATCGCGCACGTGTCCACCGCCGGCAGCGTGGAGGTCATCCGGTGGGCCAAGGCGCAGGGCATCGCCGTCACCGCGGAGGTGACCCCGCACCACCTCATGCTCGACTGCGAGCTGCTGAGCACCTACGACCCGGTGTACAAGGTCAACCCCCCGCTGCGGCCCTCCAGCGACGTGCAGGCGCTGCGTGGTGCGCTCGCCGACGGCACCATCGACGTCGTGGCGACGGACCATGCACCGCACGTGCGGGCGGACAAGGAGCACGCCTACGCCGACGCCGCCTTCGGGATGCTCGGCCTGGAGCAGGCCCTCTCGGTGGTCAGCACGGCCATGGTGCAGACGGGCATGATGGGCTGGGCCGACGTGGCCAGGGTCATGTCCATCGCACCCGCGGCCATCGCAGGTCTACCCGAGCACGGCCAGCCCCTTCAGCCGGGCGCACCGGCGACGCTCACGCTGGTGGACCCGACGCGCCCGGTAGTGGTGGACGCGGCTCACTCACAGTCACTGTCCCGCAACAACCCCTGGCACGGTCGTCCGCTGACCGGCGCTGTCCACCTGACCATGCTCCGGGGGCTGGTGACAGCCCGCGAGGGTCTGGCCTGGGGAGCCCAGTCGTGACCGGCACGACCCCGCCGGACCGCACCCGAGCCGTGCTGGTGCTCGAGGACGGCCGCGTCTTCACCGGTCGCTCCTACGGGGCCGTCGGCAGCACGATCGGCGAGGCCGTGTTCAGCACCGGGATGACGGGCTACCAGGAGACGCTGACCGACCCCAGCTACCACCGCCAGGTGGTGGTGATGACCGCGCCGCACATCGGGAACACCGGCGTCAACAGCGGCGACATGGAGAGTAAGCAGATCTGGGTCGCGGGGTTCGTGGTACGCGACCCCGCCATCCGCCCCTCGAACTGGCGCTCGCAAGGAGACCTGGAGCAGGCGCTGGCCGACCACGGGGTGGTGGGGATCTGTGAGCTCGACACCCGGGCGCTCACGCGGCACCTGCGGGATCGCGGCGCGATGCGTGTGGGCATCTTCTCCGGTGGTGCGGCCGAAGCCGGGACCGATGCCTTGGAGCACGCGGTGCAGCAGGCGCCGCGCATGGCCGGGCAGGCTCTGGCCGCCGAGGTCTCCACGCGGGAGGCGTACCTGGTGCCCGCGGCCGGGCCCCCCTCGGGCGAGGGATCTGCCCTGCCGAAGCTGACCGTGGCCGCCTTGGACCTCGGGATCAAGGGGATGACGCCCGCCCTGCTGTCCCGGCGGGGCATCGACGTGCACGTGCTCCCGTCCCGCAGCACCTTCACCGACGTGATGGCCGTGCGGCCCGACGGGGTGTTCTTCTCCAACGGCCCCGGTGACCCCGCTACTGCGGACGCCGAGGTCGCTCTGCTGCAGGAGGTGCTGCAGGCGAGGGTGCCGTTCTTCGGCATCTGCTTCGGCAACCAGCTGCTGGCCCGGGCGCTCGGGTTGGAGACCTACAAGCTGGCCTTCGGGCACCGGGGCATCAACCAGCCGGTGCTGGACCGCGCGACCGGCAAGGTCGAGGTGACCAGCCACAACCACGGCTTCGCCGTCGACTGGCCGGGCGAGGTCGACGAGCCGGTGAGCACCCCCTACGGCTCGGTCGTGGTCTCCCACGTGGCGCTCAACGACGGGGTGGTGGAGGGGCTGTCGTGCCTGGACCGTCCCGCGTTCTCCGTGCAGTACCACCCCGAGGCCGCGGCGGGCCCCCGCGACGCGGCCTACCTGTTCGACAGGTTCACCTCGATGTTGCGCGAGCACCAGACCCGACCCGACCAGGAGGCCGGCCGTGCCGAGACGTGAGGACGTCACCAGTGTGCTGGTGATCGGCTCGGGGCCGATTGTGATCGGCCAGGCGGCCGAGTTCGACTACTCCGGGACGCAGGCCTGCCGCGTCCTGCGGGAGGAGGGTGTGCGGGTCGTCCTGGTCAACTCCAACCCGGCGACCATCATGACCGACCCGGGGGTGGCCGACGCGACCTACGTGGAGCCGATCACCCCCGAGATCGTCGAGGCGATCATCGCCAAGGAGCGCCCGGACGCCGTGCTGGCCACCCTGGGCGGTCAGACCGCCCTGAACACCGCGATCGCCTTGGACGAGGCCGGGGTGCTGGCCCGGTACGAATGTCCTCTGATCGGCGCCAACGTGGCGGCGATCCAGCTCGGCGAGGACCGGCAGGCCTTCAAGGGCGTGGTGAAGCGGTGCGGAGCGGACGTGGCGCGCAGCGCCATCTGCCACAGCATGGACGAGGTCCTGGCTGCGGCCGAGGAGCTGGGGTACCCCGTCGTCGTCCGTCCCAGCTTCACGATGGGCGGTCTGGGCTCGGGGTTCGCCTTCGACGAGCCGTCCCTGCGGCGGATCGCCGGTGCCGGGCTGCAGGACAGCCCCACCACCGAGGTGCTGCTCGAGGAGTCGATCCTGGGCTGGAAGGAGTACGAGCTCGAGGTGATGCGGGACACGGCCGACAACGTGGTCGTGGTCTGCTCCATCGAGAACCTCGACCCGATGGGGGTACATACCGGCGACTCGATCACCGTGGCGCCCGCGATGACCCTGACCGACCGGGAGTACCAGAACCTTCGCGACATCGGCATCGCCATCATCCGCGAGGTCGGGGTGGACACCGGCGGGTGCAACATCCAGTTCGCCGTGAACCCGGTGGACGGCCGCGTCATCGTGATCGAGATGAACCCCCGGGTCTCCCGTTCCTCGGCCCTGGCGTCGAAGGCCACGGGCTTCCCGATCGCCAAGATCGCCGCCAAGATGGCGCTGGGCTACACCCTGGACGAGGTGCCGAACGACATCACCGGCGCCACTCCGGCCAGCTTCGAGCCCACCCTGGACTACGTCGTGGTCAAGGTGCCCCGCTTCGCGTTCGAGAAGTTCCCGGCCGCCGACGCCACCCTGACCACGACGATGAAGTCGGTCGGGGAGGCCATGGCGATCGGCCGGAGCTTCGCCGAAGCCCTCAACAAGGCACTGCGCTCCACCGAGCAGGCGGGTTCCTCCTTCCATTGGCGACGCGAGGACAGCCCCGGCCCCGAGCAGGCGGACGCTCTGCTGGACCAGTCCCGCACGCCGACCGACGGGCGGCTGGTGCTGGTGCAGCAGGCGTTGCGCGGCGGAGTGAGTGTGGCCCAAGCCCACGACGCCACCGGGATCGACCCGTGGTTCCTGGACCAGATCGCCATGATCAACGAGGTGGCCGAGCAGGTCGGCCGCGGCGGGCAGCGAGGGTCGACGCGACTGGCGCCGGAGGCTCTGCGCCGGGCCAAGCGGGTCGGGCTCTCGGACGCCCAGATCGCCGAGCTGACCGGGATGGCCACCGATGTCGTCCGTGGGGTGCGACACGCGCTGGGCATCCGACCGGTCTACAAGACGGTGGACACCTGCGCCGGGGAGTTCGTCGCGCTCACTCCCTACCACTACTCCAGCTACGACAGCGAGACCGAAGTCGCGCCCCGAGAGCGTCCCGCGGTGCTCATCCTGGGATCCGGTCCGAACCGGATCGGGCAGGGCATCGAGTTCGACTACTCGTGCGTCCACGCCTCGATGGCCTTGCGCGACGCCGGCTTCGACACCGTGATGGTGAACTGCAACCCGGAGACCGTGTCCACCGACTACGACACCTCCAGCCGGCTCTACTTCGAGCCGCTCACCCTGGAGGACGTCCTGGAGGTGGTGCACGCCGAACGGCAGGCCGGGCCGGTGGCCGGCGTCGTCGTGCAGCTCGGAGGGCAGACTCCACTGGGCCTGGCCGCGGCCCTCAAGGCCGAAGGGGTGCCGATCGTGGGTACGCCCCCGGAGTCCATCCACCTGGCCGAGGACCGTGGCGCCTTCGGCCGGGTGCTGGCCCAGACCCAGCTGTCGGCGCCCCGGCACGACACCGCCTACTCCGTCGGCGCGGCGACCGCGATCGCGCAGACCATCGGATACCCGGTCCTGGTGCGGCCCTCCTACGTCCTCGGTGGCCGTGGCATGGAGATCGTCTACGACGAGACCTCGCTGCAGCAGTACGTCTCCCGGGCCGTCGCCGCGGCCCCGGAGCACCCGGTGCTGATCGACCGCTTTCTGGACGAGGCCGTGGAGATCGACGTGGACGGTCTGTACGACGGTCACGAGCTCTTCCTGGGCGGGATCATGGAGCATATCGAGGAGGCCGGGATCCACTCGGGAGACTCGGCGTGCGTGCTCCCGCCCATCACGCTGGGCCGCGAGGAGATGCGGCGGGTCCGCGAGGCCACGACCAGGCTGGCCGAGGCGATCGGCGTGCGAGGTCTGATCAACGTGCAGTTCGCGCTGGCCCAGGACGTGCTCTACGTGCTGGAGGCCAACCCCAGGGCGAGTCGCACCGTGCCGTTCGTGGCCAAGGCCACGGGCATCCCGCTGGCGCGAGCCGCCGCTCGGGTCATGCTGGGCGCGACGATCGAAGACCTCCGGGGCGAGGGATTGCTGCCGGCCGGTGTGGACGGCGCGATGCTGCCACCCCAGGCGCCGGTGAGCGTCAAGGAGGCGATCCTGCCCTTCCGCCGGTTCCGCACCCAGACCGGTCAGGCTGTGGACTCGATCCTCGGGCCCGAGATGCGCTCCACGGGGGAGGTGATGGGCATCGACACCGACTTCGGCACGGCCTTCGCCAAGTCCCAGCTGCGCGCCGGATCGGGCCTGCCCACCAGCGGCGCCGTGTTCGTCTCCGTGGCCAACCGGGACAAGCGCTCGATGATCTTCCCGATCAAGCGCCTCGTCGACCTGGGGTTCGAGGTGCTGGCCACCGCCGGGACGGCAGACGTCCTGCGCCGCAACGGCATCCAGTCCCGCCAAGTGCGCAAGCACAGCCAGGGGCGTGGCCCCGACGGTGAGCCCACCGTCGTCGACCTCATCTCCGGTGGTGAGGTGGCCATGGTGGTCAACACTCCATCCGGACGGGACGCCCGAGCCGACGGCTACGCCATCCGGGCCGCCACGACGAGCCTGGACAAACCCATCATCACCACGGTCCAGCAGCTCGGCGCTGCGGTCCTGGGCATCGAGGCCATGCGTGCCGGTGTCAGTAGCGTCGTCTCGTTGCAGGACCACACCGCGGCCCTGAACCTCTACGGACGCGTGCGCGAGTGACACCGTTCGGCGTCCGCCTCGCCGAGGCGATGAGGCAGTACGGACCTCTCTGCGCCGGGATCGACGCGCACCCCCAGCTGCTCGCCCGGGCCGGGCTGCCCGACACCGTGGAGTCACTGCGCCGCTTCACCGGCACCGTGACCGAGGCCGTCGCCGGGCGGGTCGCGGCCGTCAAGCCACAGTCCGCCTTCTACGAGCGGCACGGCGCCGCCGGGATCGCCGTGCTCGAGACCTTGCTGACGGACCTGGCCTCGGCCCGGACGCTGTCGATCCTCGACGTCAAGCGGGGGGACATCGGCTCGACGATGACCGCCTACGCGCAGGCGTACCTGGCCGAGGGTGCACCGTTGGCGGCCGATGCCGTGACGCTCAGCCCCTACCTCGGGTTCGGGTCGCTGGCCCCAGCGCTCGACGAGGCGCAGGAGTCCGGGCGCGGAGTGTTCGTGCTGGCGCTGACCTCCAACCCCGAGGGTGCCCAGGTGCAGCACCGCGGCGACCCCCCGGTGGCGGCCGACATCCTGGCCCAGGTCGCCGAGCGGAATGCGGCGGCGCCGTCGGGCCGTCCATCGCTGGGCAGTGTGGGCGTCGTCGTGGGAGCGAACCTCGGGCCCACGCTCATCCAGCTGGGGCTGGCCGAGAGTCTGGGCGCCTGCGGGGGCCCGATCCTGGCCCCCGGAGTGGGTGCCCAGGGCGCCACGCCGGCTGACCTCGCTGCCGGCTTCGGCAGCAGCGCTGACCGGGTCCTCGCCCCGGTCAGCCGCGGTCTGCTCGATGCCGGCCTCGACGCCACAAGGGTGCGTGAGCGGTGTCACAGGCTCAACCAAGAACTTCGCGAATCTCTCTACCGGTGAGGCAATCCGGCCCTCCCGCCGCGCCGAACACCACCCCACAGCCGCTGCGGTCGCGCACCGGTGTCGCACCCCGCATGCTAGGGCTTGGCAGTCGCCGGTCCAGTCGATAAGTTCGGCCAGAGGCACGTGAGCCTGGGGCGGCTTCTGTGGCGGGTGCGTCTCCCGCACCGGCTGGACGGCACGAGACAGCAGCACGCTTTGCTGCGATGGACACGAGGAGATCGACAGTGGCACTTCCACAACTGACGCCCGAGCAGCGCGCCGAGGCCCTGGCCAAGGCCGCAGAAGCCCGGCGCGAGCGGGCCGAGGTGAAGAACCGGCTCAAGCACTCGCAGGGGTCGCTCAAGGGAGTCATCGCCATGGGCAAAGACAACGACGTGGTCGGGAAGATGAAGGTCTCCGCGCTCCTCGAGTCGCTGCCGGGCGTGGGCCAGGTGCGGGCCCGCCAGATCATGGACGAGATCGGGATCTCACAGAGCCGCCGGGTGCGTGGCCTGGGGGCCAACCAGACCGAGAAGCTGTTGGCGCGCTTCGACGCCTCCTAGCCGCAGGCTGTCCGGGAAGCCGAGCGCATGTCGCCTGCCCCGACGCGTCTGGTCGTGCTGGCCGGCCCCACCGCCGTCGGCAAGGGGACCCTGGCGGCGTACGTGCGATCCCAGCACCCCCAGATCTGGGTCTCGGTCTCGGTGACCACGCGCCCGGCGCGGCCGGGTGAAACCGACGGTGTGCACTACCACTTCGTCTCCGACGCCGAGTTCGACCGGATGTGCGAGGCGGGCGAGCTGCTGGAATGGGCGGTGGTGCACGGACACGCCAAGTACGGCACCCCGAGAAGCGCCGTCGAGCGCGCCATGGCCACGGGCCGTCCGGCGTTGCTGGAGATCGACCTGCAGGGGGCTCGGCAGGTCAAGAACAAGATGCCCGACGCACTTTTCGTCTTCCTCGCTCCTCCCTCGTGGGAGGAGCTCGTGCATCGGTTGGACGGGCGCGGCACGGAGTCGTCGGCCGAACGGGAGCGACGACTGCAGACCGCCAGGCAGGAGCTGGCCGCAGTCGCGGAGTTCGACACGACCATCGTCAACGACGATGTCGCCCGGGCGGGCGAAGAACTCGTATCATTGCTCACGGACCCCTCAGATGACCCCACCAACCAAGGGACAGACACTTCGTGATTGGCACCATCGCTCACCCGGACGGCATCACCAACCCCCCCATCGACAGCCTGCTGGAGAAGGCGGACTCCAAGTACGCGTTGGTGATCTACGCCGCCAAGCGCGCGCGACAGATCAACGCGTACTATTCCCAGCTCAGCGAGGGACTGCTGGAGTACGTCGGGCCCTTGGTCGAGGCGGAGCAGACCGACAAGCCTCTCTCCATCGCGCTGCAGGAGGTCGACCAGCACAAGCTCGCCACCAGTCGTCCCGACGGGACCAGCTAGGCCCTCGGGAGTCACGGACACCTCAGGAGCCTGGCCGATGCAGGTGGTGCTGGGTGTGGGAGGCGGGATCGCGGCCTACAAGGCCTGTTCTCTGCTGCGCCGCATGGTGACCGAGGGGCACGACGTCCAGGTCGTGCCCACGCAGGCTGCGCTGCAGTTCGTCGGGGAGGCGACCTGGGCGGCCCTGTCCGGTCGTGCGGTGTCGTCGCGGGTCTGGGACGACGTCCACGAGGTTCCGCACGTACGGGTCGGCCAGCAGGCCGACCTCGTCATCGTCGCCCCCGCCACCGCCGACCTGCTGGCGCAGGCGGCCCACGGTCTGGCCGGGGACCTGCTGGGCAACGTGTTGCTGACCACCAGAGCTCCGGTGGTCTTGGCCCCGGCGATGCATACCGAGATGTGGCAGCACCCGGCCACGGTGGCGAACGTGCGCACCCTGCGGGGCCGAGGAGTGCACGTGCTCGAGCCGGGGGAGGGACGCTTGACCGGCGCCGACAGCGGGCCGGGCAGACTGGCTGAACCGGAGGACATCTACGCCGCGGCGCTGGAGGTGCTCGAGCAGCGAGTCCACACAGCCGACCCGGACGACAACGGCGACGAGGCCTCCTCGCGGGCGAAGGACCTGGCGGGGTGGCGGGTTCTGGTTACGGCGGGGGGCACACGTGAACCCCTCGATCCCGTGCGCTTCCTCGGGAACCGGTCCTCGGGCAAGCAGGGCGTCGCTCTGGCCTCGGCGGCCGCCCAGCGTGGCGCCGAGGTGACCCTCGTCGCGGCCGATGTCTCCGTCGACCTCCCGGATGGCATGCAGGTCAGACGGGTCGGGCCGGCGCGTGAGATGGAGCAGTCCGTGCACGAGCTCCTCGCGCGCGAGGAGTACGACGCCGTCGTGATGTCCGCGGCGGTGGCCGACTACCGGCCTGCGGAGGTCGCCGAGGCCAAGATGAAGAAGAGCCCACAGACCCAGGACGGCCTTCGGCTCGATCTCGTCCGCAACCCGGACATCCTGGCCGGTCTGGTGCGTCAGCGTGGCGAGGCGCCGGCCCCCATCCTGGTGGGTTTCGCGGCGGAGACCGGCGACGCGGAGGGCGACGTGCTGCATCACGCCCGGCAGAAGCTACAGCGCAAGGGCTGCGACATCCTCGTGGCCAACGACGTCGGCGCGGGCGGTGCCTTCGGGTCCGACCAGAGCACGGTGCACATCCTGCGTTCCGCGAGGGTGCCGCCGCGTACGGTGGGCCCCGCGAGCAAGACCGCGACCGCGCACGCGGTCTGGGACGCGGTGCTGGAGGCCGACGACGACCGGGCCCAGCGCCGGTAGACTCACCGCGGCCATGTGGCCATTGACGTCAGCAGCCGCTGCAGCCAAGGAGAACCTGTGCCCCGTCTGTTCACCTCCGAGTCCGTCACCGAGGGTCATCCCGACAAGATCTGCGACCAGATCAGCGACGGGATCCTCGACGAGATCCTGCGACAGGATCCTCAGTCTCGGGTCGCGGTCGAGACCATGGTCACCACGGGTCTGGTCCACGTCGCCGGGGAGGTCCGCACCAGCGGCTACGCCGAGATCCCCAAGATCGTCCGGGAGACCATCCTGGGCATCGGCTACGACAACTCGCACAAGGGCTTCGACGGGCGCACCTGCGGGGTCGAGGTCTCCATCGGTGAGCAGTCGGCGGACATCGCCGTCGGGGTGGACACCGCCGCTGAGCACCGCAGCGGGGGAACGCAGGATGCGCGCAGCAGCCAGGGGGCCGGAGACCAGGGCCTCATGTTCGGCTACGCCTGCGATGACACTCCCGAGATGATGCCGCTGCCGATCTTCGTGGCCCATCGCCTGGCCGAGCAGCTCTCGGCCGTGCGCAAGACCGCCGAGCTGGACTACCTCCGTCCGGACGGCAAGACCCAGGTGACCGTGGAGTACGCCGGGGACAACGCTGTGCGCCTCGACACGGTCGTGCTGTCCACCCAGCACGCCGAAGGCATCTCGCTGTCCGGTCAGCTCGACCCCGATATCCGCACGCGGGTGATCGTGCCCGTGCTCGAACAGTGTGAGGAGGCCGGGGTGACCTGGGACACCACCGACTACCGCGTGCTGATCAACCCGACCGGCACCTTCGTGGTCGGCGGCCCGATGGGCGACGCGGGGCTGACGGGTCGCAAGATCATCGTCGACACCTACGGCGGGATGGCTCGCCACGGGGGCGGCGCCTTCTCCGGCAAGGACCCCAGCAAGGTGGACCGGTCCGCGGCCTATGCCGTGCGGTGGGTGGCCAAGAACGTCGTCGCCGCCGGCCTGGCGCGCCGGTGTGAGATCCAGGTCGCCTACGCCATCGGCACCGCGAGCCCGGTGGGACTGTACGTCGAGACCTTCGGCACCGAGACGGTGCCGGTGGAGAAGATCGAGCGCGCCATCGACACCGTCTTCGACCTCCGCCCGATGGCCCTGATGGAGGAGCTGGACCTGCTGCGCCCGATCTACCAGGCGACCGCCGCCTACGGCCACTTCGGGCGGCGCAGCCCCCAGGGGCTCGAGCGGGGCTTCACCTGGGAGGAGACGAACCGCGTGGAGGCTCTGCAGTCGGCCCTGTGAGTGCAGGTGGCGCTGCCTGCACTGTCGGCGCCCTGCGGTAGAACACCGGGTATGACCGCTTCCAGCGGGGAGCAGCTGGCGTTGGTGCCCCCCACCCCGAGCCGCCAGCGGCCCGCAGGCGAGAACGCCGCACCAGAGGTCGCCGACCCGGTGGCGGACGTGGTGATCGACACCCCGTTGGCTCACCTGGACCGGGTGTTCGAGTACGCGGTGCCGGCCGCACTGGACGAGACCGCCGTCCCCGGAGTCCGGGTACGGGTGCGCTTCGCGGGGCGGGACCACGACGGCTTCCTGCTCGAACGTCGCGCGAACGCACAGCACGTCGGGACGTTGACGCCGTTGCGTCGTGTGGTCAGCCCCGAACCCGTGCTCACCCCGCACATCCACCGGGTCGCGCGCCGCGTCGCCGACCACTACGCCGGCACCCTCGCTGACGTGCTGCGCCTGGCCGTTCCCCCACGCCACGCTCGGGCCGAGCGCAGCACCCCCGAGGCTGCACCCGCATCGGAAGAGCCCGCACCGGAGCCGGAGCGCATCCACTCGCCGTGGCAGCCTTACCCCGCCGGGGAGGCTCTGCTGCGGCGCCTCGCTGACGGTGAGGGCCCCTGGGCCTCGGTGCTGGCTCTTCCCGGCTCCGCGCCCCGACCGCGCTGGGCCGCGGAGGTGGGCGCACTGGTGGCCGCAGCCTCGTCGGCCGGGCGCGGCAGCGTGGTCGTGGTGCCCGACCACCGCGACGTCGAGCGTCTCGGGGCCGCCCTCGACGCGCTGCTCGGGGTGGGCCGTCACGTGAAGCTGACCGCCGACCAGGGGCCAGAAGCGCGCTACCGCTCATGGCTGTCGGTGCTGCGGGGCCAGCAGCGGGTCGTGATCGGGACGCGAGCCGCTGCCTACGCGCCGGTGCACGAGCCGGGCCTCTTCGTGCTGTGGGACGACGGTGACGACCTCCATCGCGAACCCCGCTCTCCGTATCCGCACACCCGTGAGGTGCTGCGGCTCCGGGCCGAGGACGCGGGTGCGGGCCTGGTCGTCTCCGGCTATGTCCGCACCGCGGAGGTGGGGTGGTGGGTCCGCGGGGAGCGGATGCACAGTGTGCACGCTCCGGGAGACGTCGTCAGAGCAGCCGGCCCCCGCGTCGAGGTGGCGGGGGAAGGATACGAGCCGAGCCGGGATGCCGCGGCCCAGTCGGCGCGGCTGCCTTCGCTGGCCTGGCGCGCCGTCTCCGAGGGCCTGCAGCGGGGCCCGGTGCTGGTCCAGGTGCCTCGACGCGGGTACGTCATGGGGCTGAGCTGCTTGCAGTGCCGGACGCGAGTGCGCTGTCCGAGCTGCCACGGCCCCACCGAGGTAGCCGGGCACCAGCGTGGCGCGCGGTGCCGCTGGTGCGACACAGACGTGACGGCCGTGCCCTGCCCCGCGTGTGGCTCCACCCGACGACGTGCCGACAACGCCGGTGACGAACGCACGGCCTACGAGATCGGTCGCGCGTTCGCGCAGGTACCGGTGATGACCTCCCGCTCCGGACACGTGCTCGACACAGTGGACGCGCGCCCGGCGATCGTGGTCGCCACCCCCGGCGCCGAGCCCGCGGCCGCCGAGGGGTACGCGGCTGTGCTCCTCCTTGACGGCTGGGCCCTGCTCGGGCGTGCGGGTCTGGACGCTCCGGTGGAGTCCCTACGCCGGTGGTCCGCGGCGGCCGGCCTCGCGCGCCCGGCGGAGGACGGCGGTCGCGTCGTGCTGTGCGGGGTGCCGGCACACGCCGGTCTGCGGCCCATCGAGGCCCTCGTGCGCTGGGACCCGCAGTGGCTGGTGGACTCCGAGCTGCACGAGCGGGAAGAGATCGGCCTCCCGCCGGTCAGCCGGGCTGCGGTGATCACCGGTGACGCCGCTGCCGTGCGTGAGGTGGAGCGACACCTGCACGACCACGACCACCTCGACCCGGCGTTGGTCGGCGCCAGCGGGCCCGCTCCGGCCGGGGAGGACGGCCTGCGGCTGGTCCTGCGGACGCTGAGCGCCCACGGGGAGGCGGCAGCAGGCTCGCGTGAGCTACGGCGCCTGGTCCGCGGCGAGCGAGCCCATCGCAGTGCGACCAAAGCCCCTGGGCAGGTGTCCATGGTTGTGGATCCGGCCGACCTGGCCCCATGAGGGCTGTGCGTCACGTCTTTCACGTCGGTAACTTTTGGGTCAAGTGGGCGACTTCCCTTCCGCCAGCGCGAGAAGGCGGCATACTCTGACCGGACGACGGCAGGGTCTACCTCTCCCGCCCGTGGACCGTGGGAGGCCTGGTTGCCGGGCGTCGACCTCGAAACCGTCCATCCAGGAGGCACAGTGAAGATCAGGCGGACAACGATGGCCATCGTGGCGGCGGGTGCTCTTGCCCTCACGGCCTGCACGTCGGACTCCGGGGGTGACGGAGGGGGCTCCAACGATGACTCCGGGGGCGACGGCGGCTCCGGGTCGGGGTCCGGCGAAGAGGTCATCGAGAAGCCTGACCTGGGTGACATCCAGACCAAGGACGGTCAGGTCACCTACTCCGTCGGGGAGCAGGAGTGGGACAGCTACAACGAGCTCACCTCGGGCACCTACTCCACCTACAACTCGGTGATCAACGACCGCACACGCACCGGGTTCACGTACTTCGGGACCGACGGCACCATCGTGCGCGACGAGACCTTCGGAACCTTCGAACGGACCAGCGAGGACCCCCTCACCGTCGAGTACACGATCTCCGACGACGCGGTGTGGTCCGACGGTACGCCGGTCACCTCTAACGACTTCCTCTTCCTGTGGGCGGCCAGCAACCCGGAAACGCTCTTCGGCAGCGGCGACGATGCAGCACCCTTCGACTCGGTGGGTGACTCGCTCGGGGTCCAGGTCCCGGAGGGGCTCGACACCGAGGTGGACAGCAAGAAGTTCACGCTGGTCTACGAGAACCCGTATCCGGACTGGCAGATCATCTTCGAGCGCCCCTTGCCCTCTCATGTGGTCGCCGAGCAGGCGGGCATGGAGCCCTCCGAGATGGCTCAGAAGATCTTGGACAAGGACCCGCAGGGTCTGGACAAGGCGGCCGAGTTCTACAACTCGGGCTGGACCGCCACCGGAGGAAGCCTCCCGGACCCGGCACTGACGCCGTCGACCGGCCCCTACACATTCGACGGTGCAACCTGGAACAGCCCAGAGTCGCTCACTCTGGTGCCGAACGAGGAGTACTGGGGACCGCCCCCCGCCACCGCCAACCTGACGTTCCGGTTCACCGCGCCGGAAGCGATGGTGCAGGCGCTCCAGAACGGCGACATCAACGTCATCGAACCGCAGCCGGACGTGGACACCGTCGAAGCCATCGAGTCGATGGGCGACGGGTTCAAGCTGCTGACAGGCCCCACGCTGACGTGGGAGCACCTCGACTACAGCTTCCGCGACAGCAGCCCGTTCGCCGAAGCCAACGGTGGTCTCGCCGCTCGAGAGGCGTTCGCGATGTGCGTGCCCAGGGAGCAGATCGTCAGCAACCTCGTGCAGCCGGTGGATCCCGAGGCCGTGGTGATGAACGCCCGCGAGATCTTCCCCTTCCAGGACGGCTACAAGGACGTCGTCGATGCCGCCTACGAGGGACAGTACGACGAGGTGGACATCGAAGGAGCCACCCAGAAGTTGGAGGAGTCCGGGCTGGAGACCCCGGTCGACGTCAACATCGCTTACTCGGCACCCAACCAGCGGCGCACCAACATCGTCTCGGCCATCAAGGCCAGCTGTGACGAGGCCGGGTTCAACATCCAGGACAACGGCAGTGGTGACTTCTTCGACGCCGGTGGCCCGCTGGACGTCGGCGACTTCGACATCGCGCTCTTCGCGTGGGCCGGCTCGGGCCAGAAAGCCTCAGGGCGGGTCATCTACGAGACCGGCGGCGACCAGAACAAGGGCAGGTTCAGCAACGAGGAGGTCGACCAGGCATGGGAGACCCTGGCCTCGTCGAACGACTCCGAGGTGCTCAACGAGCAGCGCAAGAAGATCGAGCGGCTGCTGTGGGAGGAGCTGCACGGAATCCCGCTGTTCGCTCATCCGGGCGTCGTCGGCTACGACGCCACCCTCGACAACGTGTACTTCAACTCGACCCAGACCCAGGTGGCCTGGAACGCCGAGCAGTGGGTGCGTTCGGAGTGAGGTAGCCCGTCGTACAGCACCGCCTCTCGGGGGCCGAGTTCCTCTTACCCGGTATCCCCGAGAGGTGGGCTCGGCCCCGGCTCCACTTCGTCACCCAGCGCCGAGGTCGGTTACACCCTGATGAGAGCTGGTGTCGTGCAACGGCACCGGGGAGAAAGGCGGCGTAGTGCTCCAGTTCATCCTTCGTCGTATCGGTGTCTCCATCTTCATCCTGTGGCTGGCGTCAGTCCTGATGTACGTGCTCACCATCAACTCCGGGGACCCACTGCAGGACCTGCGCCAGACCAACTCGAGCAACCGCGAGCAGCTCATCGCGGCGCGCGTCGAGAACATGAACCTCGACGAGCCGTGGTACACGCGCTACGCGATCTGGCTCGGTGGAGCCAGCAAGTGCCTGATCTTGCAGTGTGACCTGGGCACAAACCGCACCGGGCAGAGCGTGAACGAGCTCGTGGCGGACGCCGCGGCGAGCAGCCTTCGCTTGGTCACCCTGGCCACGGTGCTGGCCATCGTGTTCGGCGTCACCGTGGGCATTCTCGCCGCGATCCGGCAGTACAGCGGTTTCGACTACGTGGTGACCTTCCTGGCGTTCCTGTTCTTCTCGCTCCCGGTCTTCTGGGCGGCGGTCCTGCTCAAGCAGTACGGCGCCATCGACTTCAACAACTGGATCGCCGACCCCGGGGTGTCGCTGGTCACCACCCTGCTCCTCGCTCTGCTCTTCGGGATGGTCTTCTCGGTCATCGCCGGGGGCGACACCCGGCGCCGGGTGCTCACCTTCGCTATCACCGCCGTGGTGCTCTTCGCGGTCGTGACCTACTTCGACGCCGTGGGCTGGTGGCGGCGCCCGGCACTGGGTCTGGGCCTGATCGTGCTGCTGTCGCTGGCCGCCCTCGCGGTCCTGCTCATGCTGACGGTGGGGCTGCGCAACCGCCGGGTCATCTACTGCGGCCTCGCCACCATCGGCGTCGGGATCGTGTCCTTCTTCGCCACTCGCTCGCTCATGGAGGACCCGAGCTGGACACTCATTCTCGTGCTCGCCGCAGTGGCAGCGGTGGTCGGCGCGGTGATCGGCGTCGCTTTCGGCGGCTACGAGCGGAGCACGGCTATCGTGATCTCGGTGGGGACCGCGCTCTCCTTCGGGTTCCTCGTCTTCCTCGACCAGCTGCTGCGCAACTGGGGGCTCTACCTCGAGGGCAACTCCCGCCCCATCTCGACCATCGGCTCCGGGTCCCCGTTGTTCTCCGGCAACTTCTACGAGGGGATCTGGAACTGGGCGACCCAGCTCATCCTGCCGACCATCGTGCTGACGTTGATCTCCCTGGCCCAGTACTCCCGCTATACCCGGTCCTCGATGCTGGAGACGACCCAGCAGGACTACATGCGCACCGCCCGATCCAAGGGCCTGTCCGACCGGGTGGTGAACACCAAGCACGCGCTGCGCAACGCTCTCATCCCGATCACCACCATCGTGGCCTTCGACTTCGCCTCGCTCATCGGCGGCGCGGTCATCACCGAGCGGGTCTTCGGCTGGAGCGGGATGGGCGCGTTGTTCCAAGAAGGGCTGAACACCGTGGACCCAGCCCCGGTGATGGCGTTCTTCCTGGTCACCGGGGCCGCAGCGATCCTGATGAACATGCTGGCCGACATCGCGTACGCCTCCCTCGACCCCCGGATCCGCAGGTAGGAGTCCCATGGCCGACACATCCTCCGGCTCCGCCGGCGACCGCCCTGAGCAGGACCGCCCCGACGCTCCCGGCTCCGGCCGTGAGGAGCTCTCGCCGGTCACCGGTCAGGCCGACCCCGAGGCGCCCCACGACGAGGCCGACGTCGAGTCGAAGTACTCGGTGGAGAAGCAGCTGGACTTCACCCAGAAGTCCTACTCGCAGAACCAGCTGGTCCTGCGCCGGTTCTTCCGGCACAAAGGCGCCATGATCGGCCTGGTGACCCTCCTGGGCGTCACCATCCTGGCCTACTCCTCGATCGGCACCGCCGCCTTCCCGGGGTGGTGGGACAAGTCCTACCGCAGCAGCGCCATGGTGGTCGACGGCGGACGGCCCACGTTGTCGCTCTTCCCCCCGACGTGGGGGGAGTACCCCTTCGGCCAGGAGACCACCGGCAAGGACTACTTCGCTCTGACGATGCGAGGGACCCAGCAGTCACTGCTGGTCGCCTTCAGCGTGGGGATCGGCAGCACGATCATCGGAGTGACCGTGGGCGCCCTGGCCGGCTTCTATCGCGGCCGCGTCGAGGCCGTGCTCATGCGCGCCACCGATCTGTTCATCGTCATCCCACTGCTGGTCCTGGCGGCCACGATGTCCAAGGGGCTCGGGGGCGGCATCTGGGGGATCTCGTTCGTGCTGAGCATCCTGGTGTGGACCGGCCTGGCCCGGCTCGTCCGCGGCGAGGTCCTGTCGTTGCGCGAGCGCGAGTTCGTCACTGCGGCCGAGGCCATCGGCACACCTTCGAGCCGGATCATCTTCAAGCACATCCTGCCGAACACGATCGGCACCATCATCGTCAGCGCCACGCTGACCATCGCGGTGGCGATCCTGCTGGAGACCGCGCTGAGCTTCCTCGGGTTCGGCATCCAGCCGCCGGACAGCTCTCTCGGCCAGCTCATCAGCACCTACCAGACCGCCTTCCAGACGCGCCCATGGCTGTTCTGGTGGCCCGGCATCATGATCCTGGCCATCGCCCTGTCGGTGAACTTCATCGGCGACGGTCTGCGCGACGCGTTCGACCCGCGGCAGAGCAGAAGCGAGGACTGATGGCAACGGCGATGAGCGAGTCCTCGGGACGAGAGGAGCGCAGCGGCGGCACGGACGACACGGCGGTGCTGAGCTTCGAGGAGGTCGACGTCCGGTTCAAGACCGAGTTCGGCTCGGTGCATGCCGTCAAGGGGGTGAGCCTCGACGTCAAGCCGGGTGAGGTCGTCGCCGTCGTCGGGGAGTCCGGCTCCGGCAAGTCGGTGACCTCGATGACCGCGATGCGGCTGTTGCCCGGCAACGCTCGCATCGAGGGGCACGTCACCGTGACCGGCACCTCGGTGGGCGAGATCGCCGAGCGCAAGATGCGCAAGATGCGCGGCAACAACATCGCCATGATCTTCCAGGAGCCGATGACCGCGCTGAACCCGGTGCTCACCATCGGCAGCCAGCTGACCGAGTCGATGGAGCTGCACGGGATCGCGGTGGGCAAGGACGCCGATAAGAGGGCGGTCGAGCTGCTGGAGATGGTCGGGATCCCCGAGCCGGAGCGCCGGGTCAAGCAGTATCCGCACGAGCTCTCCGGCGGCCAGCGCCAGCGCGTGGTCATCGCCATCGCGATCAGCTGTGACCCGAAGGTGATCATCGCCGACGAGCCCACCACTGCCCTGGACGTCACGGTGCAGGCGGACATTCTGGACCTGCTGCGGTCGCTGAAGGACAAGCTGGACACCGGCATCCTGCTCATCACCCACAACATGGGGGTCGTGGCCGACATG
Organism: Ornithinimicrobium sp.; assembly: GCF_035267225.1. Lineage (GTDB taxonomy): Bacteria > Actinomycetota > Actinomycetes > Actinomycetales > Dermatophilaceae > Ornithinicoccus. The sequence goes on along the minus strand of NZ_DATFMA010000067.1, from coordinate 26,442 downwards.
GCCGACCGCGTCGCGGTGATGTTCAAGGGCGAGCTGGTGGAGCAGGGCACGGCCCAGTCGGTGCTCACCGACCCCCAGCACGACTACACCAAGATGCTGCTGGGCTCGGTGCCACGGCTGGGCTCCGGGCGTGGTCAGATGGGCATCAGCGTCCGGGAGGAGCTGGACGAGAGCGCAGACCTGGCGATCGACCTGAAGAACCTGGTCATCGAGTACCAGCGTCTGGGCAAGTCCCCCTTCCGCGCTGTGGACGACGTCACCTTCAACGTCAGGCAAGGTGAGATCGTCGGCCTGGTCGGGGAGTCCGGGTCCGGGAAGTCCACCATCGGACGGTGTGCCCTGGGCCTGATCCCTGCCGCCTCCGGGGAGTTCAGGCTGCTCGGGGAGGACCTTCTGTCGTTGAAGAAGGCGGAGCTGAAGGCGCTGCGCAAGCGGATCGGCGTGATCTTCCAGGACCCCGCGGCCTCGCTCAACCCCCGGATGCCGATCGGCGAGTGCATCGCCGAGCCCCTCGTGGTGCACAAGGTCGGCGACAAGGCGAGCCAGACGAACAAGGTGTACGAGCTCTTGGACGCCGTGCAGCTGCCCCGCGAGGTGTACAACCGCTACCCGCACGAGGTCTCCGGCGGTCAGCGGCAGCGCATCAGCGTCGCCCGGGCGCTGACCTTGGACCCCGAGCTGTTGGTCGCCGACGAGCCGACCTCGGCGCTGGACGTCTCGGTGCAGGCACGGGTGCTGAAGATCTTCAGCGAGCTTCAGGCGGAGTACAAGTTCGCCTGCCTGTTCGTCAGCCACGACCTGTCCGTCATCGACCTGCTGGCGCACAAGGTGGTCGTGCTCCAGGACGGCAAGGTGGTCGAGCACGGCTCCCGCACCGAGGTACTGGGCGACCCGCAGAAGGAGTACACCAAGCGTCTCATCGCCGCCGCTCCGGTGCCCGACCCCCGCGAGCAGCGCAAGCGCCGCGAGGAGCGGCACGAGCTGTTGCGCTCCCTGGGTGACGACATCACCGAGCTCAAGATCGACGCCGACCAGTTCCACCGCGCGCACGCGATGTCCACCGACAACGACCGTGCCTGACCTCATGGGCTGCTGAGTCCGTGCGCGTCCTGTTCGCCGGGACCCCTGAGGTCGCCCTGCCCTCCCTGCACGCCCTCTTGGACTCCTCCCACGATGTCGTCGGTGTCCTCACCCGACCCGACGCCGCCGCGGGTCGGCGCCGGCGGCAGCGGGCCAGCCCGGTCGCCGAGCTCGCCCGCAGCCGTGGCCTACGGGTGCTCACCCCGACGTCCACGGCCGAGGAGGGGCTCCGTGAGGCCATCGAGACCCTGAGCCCGGACGCGGCCGCGGTCGTCGCCTACGGCGGCCTGCTGCGCCCAGCCCTCTTGCAGGTCCCCGTCCACGGTTGGGTGAACCTGCATTTCTCGCTGCTTCCCGCCTGGAGAGGGGCTGCCCCCGTGCAGCACGCGATCATGGCGGGTGACGAGATCACCGGGGCCACGACGTTCTGTATCGACGAAGGGCTGGACACCGGGCCTGTGCTGGGAAGCCTCACCGAGCGGGTCCGACCCGACGACACCGGCGGGTCACTGCTCGACCGCTTGGCCGAAGCCGGAGCGCCCCTCCTGGTGGACAGTCTCGAGGCGCTGGCCTCGGGGCAGGCGCAGCCCGAAGCGCAGTCGCCGGTCGGTGTGAGTCACGCCCCCAAGCTCACGCGCGACGATGCGGCCGTACGGTGGTCCCGCCCGGCCTTCGCAGTGGAGCGGCAGATCCGAGGATGCACCCCCGCGCCCGGCGCCTGGACCCAGTGGCGGGGCTCGCGGCTCAACCTGCACCCGTTGCGCTCCGCTGCCGCCTCGCCCGACCAGGCCGCGGCACCAGCAGACCTGCGTGTCGGTCAGCTACACGCTGCGAGGCAGCGGGTCTGGGTCGGGACAGCAAGCGAGCCCGTGCTCCTGGGTGCCGTCCAACCTCCGGGCAAACCCGTGATGCCAGCGGCGGACTGGGCCCGGGGCACCCGCCCCGAGCCCGGCGAGCGTTTCGAGGATGGCGCGTGAGCGATCGACCGCGCTCGCGCACCCGGCCCGCCGACCGCCAGCGCCGCAGCGACCCCGCCCGCACGGCCGCATACCTCACCCTGCGTGCGGTGGCCGACGGCGCCTACGCCAACCTCGAGCTGGGGGAGCAGCAGCGCCGGGCCCGGCTGTCGGGCCGCGACGCCGCGTTCTGCACCGAGCTGACCCACGGCACCCTGCGCATGCGCGGCCTCTACGACCCCATCCTGGCCGTGGCGGCGCGCCGGGAGGTGGCGAAGATCGACGAGCCGGTGCTCGACGTGCTCCGTCTCGGGGTACACCAGCTGCTCGCGATGCGTGTGCCCGACCACGCCGCGGTGAGCGCGACCGTGGCGGTGGCCCGGCAGGAGATCTCCCAGGGGTCCGGCGGCTTCGTCAACGCCGTTCTGCGGCGGGTGAGCGAGCGGGACCGTGCCGCGTGGGTGGCCGAGGTCACCACCGGTCTGGACGAGGCGGTCGACATCCTGGCGCGTGAGCACTCGCACCCGGTGTGGGTGGTCCGTGCGCTGCGAGCGGCGCTGCTGACCCAGGGGGAGAGCACCCCAGCCGAGCTCGAAAGCGAGCTGTCCGCGTTGCTGGCCGCCAACAACGACCCTGGCCCCCTCACCGTGGCGGCCCGCCCGGGTCTGCAGGCCGAGGGTGACCTGACGGCGGCGGGCGCCACCCCGTCGAACGCTGCGCCGACTGCGTGGACCTGGTCGCGAGGCAACCCGGCCGACCTCGCCCCGGTGCGGGACGGCCGGGCCGCCGTGCAGGACGCCGGCAGCCAGCTCGTCGCCGCGGTGCTGCTCGAGGCCGAGGTGGAAGGGGTGGACACCGGCCAGTGGCTCGATCTGTGCGCCGGGCCCGGCGGCAAGACCGGTCTGCTGGCCGCAGCCGCGCTCGCGCGCGGTGCCCGGTTGAGCGCCCACGAGGTGGCCCCGCATCGCGCCGAGCTGGTGCGCAAGACCCTCGAGGCCGCTCGCCTCGCCGGTGCTCAGGTCGAGGTGACCACCGGGGACGGCACCACCGTGGGGCGTGAGCACCCGGATCGCTTCGACCGGGTGCTGGTGGACGCCCCGTGCACCGGCCTGGGCGCGCTGCGGCGCCGCCCGGAGGCGCGCTGGCGTCGTCAGCCCGGTGACCTCGTCGAGCTGGCTCCACTGCAACGCGGTCTGCTCGCCTCGGCGCTCCAGGCCACCCGGCCCGGCGGTGTCGTGGTCTACGCCACCTGCTCCCCGCACATCGCCGAGACCGCCCTGGTCGTGCAGGACGCCATGATGCGGTCCGGTTCGGTGACCCAGCTGGATGCCCGGCCTCTGGTCCGCCATCGCGACGGCAGCGCGTACGAGGGCCTGGGTCCTGGGCCCGGAGCCCAGCTGTTCACGCACCGGCATGGCACCGACGCCATGTTCGTGTGCCTGCTGCGTCGCACCTGACCCGATGAGCGGCGCCGGAGCCGACTAGGCTTCTCCTCATGGCGATGCAGATCAGCCCCAGCATCCTGGCCGCCGACTTCGCGAACCTCGAGCGCGAGATCGGTCGCATCTCGAGCGCCGACTGGGCGCATGTCGACGTCATGGACGGGCACTTCGTGCCCAACCTCACCCTCGGCCTGCCGGTGGTGCAGGCGCTGGCCGAGGTGAGCCCGGTCCCGTTGGACGTGCACCTGATGATCGAGGACCCTGACCGGTGGGCGGCCCAGTACGCGGACGCGGGAGCCCGATCGGTGACCTTCCACGTGGAGGCGGCGGCCGACGTCGTGGCCACGGCCCGCTCGATCCGGGAGGCAGGTGCGCGCGCGGCCATCGCGCTGAAGCCCGACACGTCGTTCGCGGGATACGCGGACATGCTCGCCGAGGTGGACATGGTGCTCGTGATGACCGTAGAGCCCGGGTTCGGTGGCCAGTCCTTCATGGCCGACCAGATGGACAAGGTCACGCAGGTGCGCGAGGCCGTGGACCGTGCCGGAGTGCCGGTATGGATCCAGGTGGACGGGGGCGTCTCTGCGGACACCATCGAGACGTGCGCCCAGGCCGGAGCAGACGTCTTCGTCGCCGGGTCGGCGGTGTACGGCCAACAGGACCCCGCGGCCGCCGTCGAGCGCCTGCGCTCGCAGGCGCAAGCCTCGGGCGGGGGCGCGCCCGCCCGGTGATGGGTACCTCCCCGCCCCGCGACCGTGGCCGGGCCTACGCGGTCTTCCGGCCACGCCGCGGAGCCTGGGTCGCCTGGGTATGCGCGCTGGCGAGCGTGCTGGTGTTCGGTGGTCTCGCGATCCTCAGCCCCACTTCCGGCGACGTCGGGTGGGCAGCGCCCGACCGCCTCATGACGGCTGCTCTGGGAGTGGGCATCGCCGTGCTGCTGGTGAAGTTCGCGACTCTGCGGGCAGTTCCGAGCGCCGAAGGTCTTCGGGTGGTCAACCTGGTAGGCCGGCACGACCTCAGCTGGGCCTCGATCGTGACGGTGGGCTTCCACGACGGTGGCCCCTGGGCGGTCGTCGAGCTGGCAGACACCGAGCAGGTGGCGGTGATGGCCATCCAGCGTGCTGACGGGGCGCGGGCGCGGCGGGAAGCCTCACGCCTGGCCGCCCTGGTCTCGCACCACTCCTCGACGGCCGGCCCGAGCCCGTCGTGACCGCCCGGGTGCACGCCGCCGGGATGACCTAGGAGCCCGACTCCGAGCGAGGTCCGGGGTCCAGGTCGGCCTTCGTCGGCGGCACGCGGCGGGTGGCCTCCTCGACGGACAGGCCGGTCAGGCGCAGCAGATCCACCACCGTCGAGCGCACCTGTGCTCGCATCACCTCGGCGGACAGGCCGGCGTCGCGCACCGACCAGGTCGAACGCCGGGCGAGGTTGACCAGGTCCTCGCGAGCCTCGGCCGCGGTGCGTCCCTCACCCAGCTCGTCGGCGATGTGCTGGGCCGCCAAGGCGAGCTCGTACAGCATCTCCACGTAGGTCTCCGGCACGACCTCGCCTTCGGACAGGGCGACCTCGGCCCGCCGGATCAGGACCCGCACGTTGCGGATCGCCAGGTCCAGGGGGAAAAGCAGGCTGTCGACCACCTGCACGGCCGGCCGGTGCCGCCGGCGGAACGGCGCCACCCGGGCCACCGCCAGGCCCTCGGCGGCGATCTCCTGCAGGTCCTCCATCTCCGGTTGGAGGTCTCGCGCATCCTCCAGTGCCCCGCTGACCAGGTCGAGGTCCTTCTCGCGCAGTCCCAGCGCACAGCGGCCGAGCGCGGCCGCCAGGTGGCCCACCACGCTGGAGGCTTCCTCCTGGGGACGGCGCATGGGAGTCGCCGCGGGGAGGGCCACGGTGATGAACAACGCGACCAACCCACCGACCAGCGCATCGATCCAGCGGTCGAACGCCTGCTCCTCGTTGGTGACCAAGGTGGCCACGATGACCCCCTGGGTGCCCGCCTGCAGCATCAGCAGCTGACCAGCCCCGGCGAGCACCGCCAACGACATCGCCACGAAGCACACCGCGGCCACCTGCCATACGCCCACGCCGAAGAACGCCACGAAGGCGTCACCCACCGAGACCCCGATGGCGACGCCGACGGTGAGCTCGACCACCCGGCGCACCCGGTTGCCGTAGGTCAGACCGAGACAGATCATGGCCGTCACGGGAGCGAAGAACGGAAGACGATGATCCAGCAGGTCGCTGGCGATGAACCAGGCCAGGGCAGCCCCGACGGAAGCCTGGAGAATGGGCGGGAGGCGGTCGCGCAGCCTCTTGCCGCGGCGCCGCCATGCCTGGGCTCCGAGCCGCGCCCGCACCGAGGCATCCGCGCCACGGCTTCCGGTGGTGTCAGTCACGGCACCCTTCCCGATCGAGGCGAGTGTCGAGGACCATGTCGAACGGCGCCGGGGGATGGGGGTAGCCGTCGGGCCCGAACAGGGCGTCCTCGGCTCGCGCCCAGGCCTGCCCCTGAGCGGCGAAGTCACCCTGTCCGGTGCGAGCGCAGGCTCGCTCGTGCCTGACCTCGGCCGGCGCCTGCACCCACACCGTCAAGGTGAAAGCCTCACGCCTCCGGTGCCAGGTAGAGCCGACGCCCTCGATGACGATGACCTCGGCGTCCGTCACCTCGACCGTGTCGGTGAGGGCGCCGACGTGCCAGTCGAAACGTCGGTATGCGGCGCGACCGCCCGCGCTGAGCGGATCGATGACCCGTGAGCACAGCGTCGACGGCGCCTGGGGGAGCCCGGCCCATCCTTCGTACAGGTCGTCCATGACCACCAGGGTTCGGCTCAGCCCCACCTCGTCCAGCGCCTGGCATACCCGCCGGGCGAGCCGAGACTTGCCGGACCCGCTACGACCGTCGATGCCCAGCAGCCGTGGCGACGGCGTGGGCGCCCCCGACAACGCGCGGACGATGTCGCGCGCCGTCTCCGCCGAGGTCTCACATGCCAAGTGGAGTCGCCGCCAGGGCTTCCGTATCAGCGGTGTCACCGGATATCTCCACCGAGGCGTGGGCACGTCTGCCCGAGGCGTACACCATGAGCTCCACCGGCTCGCCGGTCAGGACCACGCTCCCGTGACCCGGCCGGGGCCGACGCAGCGCCGCCCGCCCCCGGCCGGGAGCGACGACGACCACGCCCACCGGGGCCTGACGGAAGAGCAGGCGGCCCAGGCGGCGCAGTGTCGTGAACATCGCCCGATGCGTTACTTCCTCGAAAGCAGGACCGTGCCGGCTCGGTGTGGCTCGCACGATGTCCACGTGGTGCAGCACGAACTCCACCGTGTTCGCCGCATCGTCGACCCGCGCGATGGACAAGGGCGACAGCCGTGGCGGGCCGTTACGCACCCGGGCCACGAGGTCGTCGAACTCCATGGCCGCATACTCGGCCTGGACCCGGTCGGCATACCCGCGCCCGGCCGGCACCAACCCGGCCGCCGTGACGTCCGGGCGCCCCTCACGCACGACCAGGTGGACGAGCAGGTCCCGGACGGACCAGTCACCGCACAGCGTGGGAGCGTCGGCGCCGGCGCGCACGGCCGACTCACACAACGCACGACGATGCTCCTGGGCGAGGTTCATGGGTCCATCCAAACACTCGGCGGGTCACTTTCCACGCCGGTGTCCGAAGCGGGAGGTCTCGTTCGACCAAGGGTGTCACTATCAGATGAGGACGGGCCCAGGGCCCACGAAGGAGTCAGCCATGAAGTACATGCTTCTGCTTACCGACGACCCCCAACAGGGAGCACAGCCGGGGACGCACGCTCACGACGAGGAGATGCAGGCGTGGTTCGCCTACACCGACGCGCTGGTCAAGGCGGGCGCGATGGTCGGCGGTGAGGCCCTGCACGGCCCCGAGACCGCGACCACGGTCACCGTGCGAGACGGCGGCCGGGTGGTGACCGACGGCCCGTTCATCGAGTCCAAGGAGGTGCTCGGTGGGTACTACATCATTGACGTGCCCGACCTGGACACGGCGATCGACTGGGCGGCGCGCACCCCCAACGTCCGTACCGGGTCGGTCGAGATCCGTCCGGTGATGGACCTGGGAGACAGCTGAGCCGCGGCTCGATGCCTCGATCCGCGGCTGAGCCAGGCGACATCGCCGAGGTCTTCGCCACGCATTGGCCGCGGCTCGTGGCCCGGCTGGTGCGGGACCTCGGCGATGTCGGGCTGGCCGAGGACTGCGCCGCCGAAGCGTTCACGGAGGCCAGCCGCCTGTGGCCGGAGTCCGGGATGCCCGACCGCCCGGCTGGCTGGCTGCATACGGTGGCGCGGCGCCGCGCGGTCGACTCGGTGCGCAGGTCGGCCCGGCTGCGCCAGCTGCTGCCGCAGGTGCTGCTCCTGACGGAGCATCAGTGGCAGGACCGGCCGGCGATGAATCCGCAGGAGGTGGACGACCATCTCTCGCTGCTGTTGGGATGCGTACATCCGGCGCTGTCCGAGCCTGCGCGGGTGGCTCTGACGCTGCGTATCGTCGGTGGCCTGTCCACCGCACAGATCGCGCAGGCCTTCTTCGTCTCCGAGGCCACGATGACTCGCCGGTTGACCCGGGCGAAGGCCAAGATCCGCGACGCGGGTATCCCGTTCACGCGAAGCGACCGAGAGACGTTGCAGCAGCGGTTGCCGGCGGTGCGCGCCGTGGTCTACTCCATCTTCACCGAGGGCCACCTGAGCACCACCTCGCCGGAGCTGGTCCGGGGCGATCTGTGTGACGAGGCCATCTGGCTCGGCGAGCTGCTGGTCCAGCTCGTCCCGACGGACCCTGAGGTGGCCGGTCTTCTGGCGCTCATGCTGTTGCACGATGCTCGCCGAGCCGGGCGGGTGGACTCCAGCGGCGCGCCGGTCCTCCTGGCGGAGCAGGACCGGTCCACCTGGGACCGGCAGATGATCGCGCGTGCGCTGGCCCTGTTGGAGGGGGCCCACGCGCGCGGGCGGGGAGGCCCCTACCAGTACCAGGCGGCGATCGCCGCCCTGCACGCCTGCTCGCCGAGCTTCGAGGACACCGACTGGCGGGCGATCCTGGCGCTCTACGACGTGCTGCTGTCACACCAGCCTTCGACGGTGGTAGCGGTGAACCGAGCCGTGGCTGTGCGGTACGTGCACGGGCCACGGGCGGGGCTGGAGATCCTGGAGGACCTGCAGATCGCGGCAGCGGGCGGGGCGGTGAACTCCGCGGCCTACCACGGCGCCAGAGCCGAGATGCTGTCCGACCTCGGCCGTTGGCAGGACAGTGTCGCCGCCTTCGACGCCGCCCTGGCCACAGCGAGCAACGGGTCTCAGCAGCGACTGCTCCGGCGCCGCCGCGACGAGGTGGCCGCCCCTGGTCAGTAGGTGGCTCGATGCTCCGTGCGAGGATGGAAGCGCGCGGCCGCGTGACAGCACCGTTGCGCCGCCATGCCCCCGGAAAGGCTCCCCCTGCACGATGACCGTTGCCCCTGTGTCTCGCCCGGTCTCGCCCGCGCGACCCAGTGGCGCGGTGTTGCGGCGTGGCCTGGGCATCATCGCCTCCGGGGCCCGGGAGCAGCCGTGGTGGCTTGCCGGGGCGGTGCTGGGAGCCGTCCTGTGGGCCGGGGCCACCGTGGCGACGGCCTGGGCCATCGGTCATCTCACCGACACCGTGATCGCCCCGGCGATCCGTGCCGGGCAGGTATCCACCGGCGGGCTGGCGGCGATCTTCGGCCTCCTGATGGCCATCCTCGTGGTCAACGTGACCGGCGTGGTGCTGCGCCGTGTGCTGGCGACCGTGGCGGGCTTCAACCTGCAGGCCTTGTACCGGCAGCGAGTCACCCGTCAGTACCTGCGGCTTCCGTTGACCTGGCATCATCGGCATCCCTCCGGTCAGCTGCTCTCCAACGCCCACTCCGACGTGGAGGCCACCTGGCAGGTCTTCAACCCGTTGCCCATGGCCCTCGGGGTCGTCGTGATGCTGGTCATCGCCGGAGGCCAGATGGTGATGATCGACCCGGTCCTCGCGGTCATCGGCCTGCTCGTCTTCCCCGCCCTCCTGGCCGCGAACCTGGTGTACCAACGCGCCATGTCGCCCAAGGTCACACGAGCCCAGCAGCTGCGCGCCGAGGTCAGCGAGGTGGCCCACGAGTCGTTCGAAGCGGCCCTGGTGGTCAAGGCGATGGGACGTGAGGAGCGCGAGAGCTCACGCTTCACCGGGGTCACCAACACGCTGCGGGACTCGCTCATCGACGTGGGGCGGACCCGGGGGGTGTTCGAGCCCGCCATCGAGGCCATCCCCACGCTGGGCACACTGGCCGTACTCGGGGTCGGCACCGCCCGGGTCGCGAACGCCGACCTCGGTGCGGCGGAGGTGGTGCAGGTCGCCTACTTGTTCTCCCTGTTGGCCTTTCCGGTCCGTGCTCTGGGCTGGGTGCTCGCCGAGATCCCGCGTTCGGTCGTGGGCCACCAGCGGGTGTCCGCAGTGTTGCAGGCGCAGGGCGCGATGCCGCACGGAGAGGCGCAGCTGGGCGCCGACGGACCCGCCGCGGCCCGCGCGCGCGAGATGGACTTCGCCTACCGGGTGGAGGTGGGGTCGGTGCAGTCCGCGTGGGGTCAGCCTGCCGCCACCGGCCAGACGCTCCCGGACACTCGGGTGGAGCAGGTGCCCGTCATCCGCCAGGTCGACCTGGACGTGGAGCGTGGGTCGACGGTCGCGCTGGTCGGCCCCACCGGCTCGGGCAAGTCCACGCTGGCCTCCTTGCTGGTGCGCATGGTCGATCCCGACTCGGGCCGGGTGGAGATCGACGGTGTCGACCTGCGCACGCTGCGTCCGGGGGGAGTCAGTGATGTCGCCTCGTTGGTCTCGCAGCAGACGTTCATGTTCGACGACACCGTCGCCGGCAACGTGGCCCTGGGTGGGGACTTCGACCGCGCACAGATCGAGCACGCCTTGGACGTGGCTCAAGCCAGGTCGTTCGTGGCCGAGCTCCCCGAGGGTCTGGACACCCAGGTGGGGGAGCGGGGCGGGACCCTTTCCGGTGGTCAGCGCCAGCGGATCGCTCTGGCGCGAGCCGTGGTACGTCACCCGCGGCTGCTGGTCCTGGACGACGCGACCAGCGCGGTGGACCCCACCGTGGAGCAGCAGATCCTCCACGCGCTGAGGCGAAGCAGCGAGGGGACGACGGTGCTGGTGGTGGCCTACCGGATGGCCACCATCCTGTTGGCCGACCAGGTGGTCTACGTGGAGCGCGGCCGGGTGGTCGACAAGGGCGACCACGACGAGCTCCTGGGCCGCTGCGAGGGGTACGCCAACCTGGTCGAGGCCTACTCGCGCGAGACGGCGCATCGGGTGGGTCTGCAGCAAGAGGCACGCCGGTGACGGCCGCGGCGCCGCAGAGCACCATCGCCGCGAGCTCGGAGCTGTCCACCCGCGACACCCTGCGCCGCGGTCTCGAGCTGTCGCCGGAGCTGCTCCGGGGCCTCGCGGTCACGGTGCTTCTGGCCCTGCTGGCTACCGGGGGACGCGTGATGATCCCGTTCGTGGTGCAACAGACCACGGACCACGGAATCCTGGCCCCGGGGGGCCCCGACGTCCGGTTCGTCTGGACCGCCATCGCGCTTGCCGCTGCGGCGGTGGCCGTGACGAGCACGGCCCAGTACCTGGTGAACGTACGCCTGTTCACGGCGGCCGAATCCGGCCTGGCCACCCTGCGCCGGAAGGCGTTCCGCCACATCCATGATCTCTCCGTGCTGACGCAGAGCACCGAACGGCGGGGTGCGCTGGTCTCCAGGGTGACCAGCGACGTGGACACGATCTCGATGTTCGTCCAGTTCGGCGGACTGATGCTGCTCATCTCGACCGCTCAGATCCTGGTGGCCACGGTCCTGATGGTGATCTACAGCCCGCCGCTTGCGGGGGTCGTGTACCTCTGCTTCCTTCCGCTGGTGCTCCTGGTCCGCCGCTTCCAGCCGATGCTCGGCCGGGCCTACGGGCAGGTCCGGGCCCGCGTCGGCGACATGCTCGGGGCCATCTCCGAGTCGGTGGTGGGTGCGGTGGCCATCCGGGCCTACGGCGTCGAGCGGCGCACCGAGGCGAAGATCGACACCGCGATCGAGGCCCACCGGCGCGCAGCCATCCGAGCGCAGAGCCGGTCGGTGCTCGCCTTCAGCTCCGGCCAGACGTTCGCCGGGCTGACCCTGGCCGTGGTCCTGGTGGTGGGCACGGTCCTGGCCTCGCAAGGCAGGATGACGCTCGGCGAGCTCCTGGCGTTCCTGTTCCTGGTGAACCTGTTCACCCAGCCGGTGCTGATGGCCACCGAGATCCTCAACGAGCTGCAGAACGCGGTGGCGGGCTGGCGGAGGGTGATCGGCATCATCGACACGCCGGCCGACGTGTCGGACCCCGGCTCCGCGGGGACCCATCAGCGCCGAGGGGCGATCAGCGTCGACTTCTCAGGCGTCGGGTACGCCTACCCGGAGGGTCCGCCCGTCCTCAGCGAGGTGACGCTGCGCATCGAGCCTCATTCCCGCGTCGCCATCGTTGGTGAGACCGGGTCGGGCAAGACCACCATGGCCAAGCTGCTGACTCGGCTGATGGACCCCACGACCGGGGCGATCACCATCGACGGCGACCCGTTGCCGCAGATCTCCTTCGACTCGCTGCGGCGGCGAGTCGTGATGGTCCCGCAGGAAGGGTTCCTCTTCGACGAGCCGCTGATCGAGAACATCCGCTACGGGCGTCCCGACGCGGACGACGAGCAGGTAGCCCTGGCGTTGACCGAGCTGGGGCTGGACGCGTGGGTGCAGACGCTGCCGCATGGCCTGTCCACCGAGGTCGGCCAGCGGGGCGAGTCACTGTCCGCGGGCGAGCGCCAGCTCGTGGCCCTCGCGCGGGCCTACCTCGCCGACCCGGACCTGCTCGTGCTGGACGAGGCCACGAGCGCCGTCGACCCGGCCACCGAGGTGCGCATACAGCGAGCACTCGAAGGCCTCACACAGGGCCGAACGTCGGTGGCGATCGCCCATCGCCTCTCCACCGCGGAAGCGGCTGACGTCGTGGTCGTGCTGGACCGCGGCGCCGTCGTCCAGATCGGCTCCCATCGCTCGCTCGTCGCCCAGCCCGGGGTCTACGCGGACCTGTATGCCTCCTGGGCCGCCCAACAACGCGACCAGGTCACACCACAGGAGGCGACATGAGCCGCTACGGCACCCTGCTCCTGGGACTGGGCCTGCTCCTGTCGGCCGTCGCCGGGAGCCGGGTCTGGGCGCGGGTCACGGTCCAGGACCCGGTGCTGGGACTGCAGACCCGAGACGTGGCCGGCTCGGCTCTGTCGCCGGCGCTGTCGGCCTGCGCCCTGGTGGCTCTGGCGGCCACCCTCGTGCTGGTGCTGACCCGCGGCCGGGCCCGCCTCAGCGGTCTCGTGGTGCTGGTGGGCAGTGCGCTCTGGGCGGCGTGGCTCACGGTCCAGGCGTTGCGCGACCCCGTCGCCTCGGCGCGGGGTGTTGTGACCGGCCCGGATCTCGACGGGGCCGCCGCCGAGGTCCTCCGGGGTGGGGCCACGATGTGGCCGTGGATCTGTCTCGCGGGGATCGTGCTCGTCCTGGCGGGGACGGCGTGCCTGGCCTGGGCGTGGCTCGCGACATCGCGGCGGCCTTCCGCCTCGCCCTCGACCGGGCCCTTGCAGCGTGGCGGGGCGGCCACACCACCTCTCTCCGACGCCGAGCGCGCCCGACGGGCCAACCATGATGCGTGGAAGGACCTGTCGGACGGAAGAGACCCGACGGACTAGGGTCGAAACCTGGCAGAATGGGCGTCCGAACACGACCGGAGGAGACGGAGATGGATGACGAGTACGGCCACGGGCACAGCGTCGCTGCCTGGACCGGAGTAGCCATCCTGCTGGTGGCGAGCGTGTTCATCTCTGCCGGTGTCTTCTTCGGCTGGATGTGGGCCAACTGGGTGGGGATCGCGGGCGTCCTCATCGGAGTCGGTGCCTGGGTGGCTCTGAACCGTGCCGGCTACGGGCAGAAGCTTCACGTGCAGGAGGACTAGCCGCGCCTGGGCACGGTCTCGGGGCCGTTAGGCTGAGCTGATGCCTTCGGTACTGGATGAGATCGTCAGGGACGTCCGGGAGGACATGGCGCAGCGGCGTCGCGACGTCCCTCCCGCCGAGATCCGTTCCCTGGCGACCGCCGCGCCGCCACCCGTCGCCGCGCTGTCGGCGTTGCGTGGACGGCCTGAGGTGCACCTGATCGCCGAGATCAAGCGGGCCAGCCCTTCGCGTGGCCCCCTCGCGCCGGACCTGGACCCCGCGACCCTGGCCGCCGACTACGCCGCCGGCGGAGCAAGCGCGATCAGCGTGCTGACCGAGCCGCGCCGGTTCCGTGGCAGCCTGGCCGACCTCGATGAGGTCCGTCAGGTCGTCGACATCCCTCTGTTGCGCAAGGACTTCATCGTCGACGACTACCAGGTCGACGAGGCTCGCGCCCACGGAGCGGACCTGGTGCTGCTGATCGTCGCCGCCCTGGACGACGACACGCTGGCACGTCTGCTGGCTCGGACGCGCTCCTGGGGCATGGAAGCGCTGGTCGAGGTGCACGACACGCAGGAAGCAGAGCGGGCGATGGCCGCCGGAGCGGCCCTCGTCGGTGTCAACAACCGCAACCTGCGCACCCTCCGAGTCGACCGCACCACGTTCGCGCGGGTCGCGCCCCAGATCCCGGCCGGCGTCACGCTGGTTGCCGAGTCCGGCGTCCGCGATGTCGGCGATGTCGTCCAGGCGCGAGCCGCCGGTGCTCATGCCGTGTTGGTCGGCGAGGCGCTGGTCACGGGCGGTCGGCCCCGGGAGGCGGTGGCCGAGCTGGTGGCGGCCGGGGCCCCGGCTCGTGAGCCCCAAGGCGTGGAGGCCGGATCGTGAGCGACATCTCCACGCCGGTGCACGGCGTGCCCGTGACCGGCCGGTTCGGCGACTTCGGGGGCCGCTATGTGCCGGAGGCTTTGGTCGCTGCCCTCGACGAGCTGGACGCCGCCCGGCTGGAGTCGATGAAGGACCCGTCTTTCACGGCCGAGCTGGACGCCCTGCAGGCCACCTACACCGGCCGTCCCAACCCCCTGACCGAGGTGCCGCGGTTCGCCGAGCACGCAGGCGGAGCGCGGGTCTTCCTCAAGCGGGAGGACCTGAACCACACCGGCTCGCACAAGATCAACAACGTGTTGGGCCAGGCGTTGCTGACCGTGCGCATGGGCAAGTCCCGGGTGATCGCCGAGACCGGAGCGGGCCAGCACGGGGTGGCCACTGCGACGGCAGCCGCCTTGATGGGTCTGGACTGCACGGTGTACATGGGCAAGAAGGACACCGAACGCCAGGCCTTGAACGTCGCCCGGATGCGGCTCCTGGGGGCCGAGGTCATTCCGGTCGACCACGGAAGTGCGACCCTCAAGGACGCGATCAACGAGGCGATGCGGGACTGGGTCACGCGGGTGGACGACACGCACTACCTGCTGGGCACCGTGACCGGGCCGCACCCCTTCCCCACGATGGTGCGCGACTTCCACGCCGTCATCGGCAACGAGGCCCATGACCAGCTGCGGGCGACGACCGGGGGGCTCCCGGACGCGGTGCTCGCATGCGTGGGCGGTGGTTCGAACGCCATGGGGATCTTCCATCGCTTCATCGACGAGCCCTCGGTGCGTCTGATCGGGTTCGAGGCCGGCGGGGAAGGCGTCCACACGGGCAAGCACGCGGCGCGTTTCTCCGCGGGCTCACCCGGCGTCCTGCACGGCGCCGCGACCTTCTTGCTCCAGGACGAAGACGGCCAGACCCTGGACTCGCACTCGGTCTCCGCCGGTCTGGACTACCCCTCGGTCGGCCCCGAGCACGCCGGCCTGTTCGCCTCGGGTCGAGCGGAGTACCACCCCGTCACCGACGATGAGGCCATGGATGCCTTCGCGCTGCTGTGCCGCACCGAAGGGATCATTCCCGCCATCGAGAGCGCGCATGCGCTCGCCGGTGCTCTGCGCGTGGGTCGGGAGAGCCCGGAGGGCTCCGTGCTGCTGGTGAACCTGTCCGGCCGCGGAGACAAGGACGTGGACACGGCGGCCCGGTGGTTCGGTCTCGTCGACCCCCAGGACCTGGTCGCGGCCGAGGCCAAGAAGGCGGACGCACCAGTGAACGAGGCCGAAGGGAGCGGCTGGTGAGCGGGCTCGCGGACCTGAGCCAGACCTTCGAGACCTGCCGAACCCAGCAGCGGGCGGCGCTCGTGGGCTACCTGCCGGCCGGCTACCCGGACCAGCACGGTGCGGAACAGGCGTGCGCCAGCCTGGCCCGGCACGGGGCCGACATCGTCGAGGTCGGGGTTCCGTACTCCGACCCGCTGATGGACGGCCCCGTCATCCAGGACGCTGCTCATCGCGCCCTGGCTGCCGGGTTCCGCTTCCCGGACCTGCTGCGATGCGTCGAGGCGGTGGCCGATGCCGGCGCCGTGCCCGTGGTGATGAGCTACTGGAACCCCGTCCTGCGCTACGGGATCGAGCGATTCGCCCGCGACCTCGACGGGGCGGGTGGGGCCGGCGTGATCACTCCGGACCTCATCCCCGACGAGGCCGTGGACTGGACCGCGGCCATGACCGCTCACGAGCTCGCGCCCATCTTCCTCGTGGCCCCCTCCTCCACCGACGCCCGGCTGCAGCAGACCGTGAACGCCTGCCGGGGCTTCGTGTACGCCGCGTCGACCATGGGCGTCACCGGCGCCCGGGACTCCGTCGGGGCCGGGGCGGAGGCTCTGGTCACCCGACTGCGCTCGGTCACCGACCTGCCCGCCTGTGTCGGCCTCGGGGTCTCGACCGGTGCCCAGGCGGCCCAGGTGGCCACCTTCGCCGACGGCGTGATCGTCGGCTCGGCCCTGGTCGCCGCCTTGGGCACCGATCCGGAGGGTCAGGCGTTGGTACGACTGACCGAAGAGCTGGCAGAAGGGGTACGGCGGGGATGAAGCCGACGTCGCTGCGGGAGGCCGCAGCGCCGACACCCCCGGGCACAGGGCCCAGAGCCCGTCGCCTCATCACGGACGGGGTCGGCGTGGTCGCCCGCCTGGCTCTGGGCGCGGTGCTGCTCGTGGCGGGCTACCTCAAGCTGGTCGACCTGGACGGGTCCGTGCGCTCGGTGGTGGCCTACGACCTCTTCGACTACGAGATCGCCAAGTTCATCGGGCTCACCCTGCCGGTGGTCGAGGTGGCCGTGGGCGCGCTGCTCGTCCTCGGCCTGTTCACGCGGGCCGCGGGCTTGGTCGGTGCGTCTCTGATGGTGGTCTTCATCGCCGGTGTCGCTTCCGCATGGGCGCGGGGGCTCTCGATCGACTGCGGCTGTTTCGGCACCGGCGGGCCGGTCGCACCGGGAGCCACGCGGTACCTGGAGGAGATCGTGCGCGACGTCGGGCTGGCGGTGGCCGGCGGGTGGCTGGTGCTGCGACCCCGGACCCCGCTGTCCCTGGACGCCCTGTTGACCCGCCACCCGCACCACGAGAGGACCGACTGACATGCCACGACCCCCCGCTCCGAAGAGCAAGCCGACCAAGGCTTCGGGAGCCCCGATGGGACTGATCGGTGCGGTGACCGCGGTCCTGGTGGCCATCGTGGCGGTCGTGGTCTACCTGGCTTCGCGCGGGGACGGTCTCGATGCCGCCGGGGGGGCCAACGCCCTCGCCGAAGGCGGAGGGCTGGTGGTCAACCCGGATGCGGGGAACGTGCCGGAGGTCATCGTGTACGAGGACTTCCAGTGCCCGTTCTGCGGTCAGCTGGAGCAGACCTCCGGCCCACAGATCGTCGAGGCGGCGCAGGAGGGCGACATCAAGCTGACCTACATCTTCATGTCCTTCCTGGATGGTGCCTCGGGGAACCAGTCCTCCTCCAGAGCCGCCAACGCGGCGGTGTGCTCCGCGGATGCGGGCGTGCTGCCGGACTTCGTCCTCGAGGTCTTCGAGGACCAGCCCCAGGAGGGTGTGGGCTACGAGGACGAGGCGTTCCTCGAGGCGGCCGAGTCCGCCGGGGTGGAGGGCGAGCAGCTCGAGCAGTTCACCACCTGTGTTCAGGAGCAGGAGTACCAGGGCTACGTGCAGGACATGGCCGAGCGCTCCAGCCAGGACGGGGTGACCTCCACGCCCACCATCACCGTCGATGGTGAGGCCCTCGGCCAGCAGCAGATGCAGCAGCTGCTCAGCGACCCGAGCGCCTTCGACTCCGTGCTGGCGGAGAGCCAGTGAGGGCGGCGCTGGGCGGCCCTGGTCTCCCGGCGACGCTGCCCAGCCCCGAACAGGCGGTCTGGTACCTCGGTCCGCTGCCCCTCCGGGCCTACGCTCTGTGCATCCTGCTCGGCATCGTCGCGGCCATCCTCATCTCCTTCCACCGCATGCGGGCGCGCGGCGGAACGGGGGAGGAGATCTACGACATCGCGGGATGGGCGGTGGGCTTCGGGATCGTGGGAGGTCGCCTCTACCACGTGATCTCCTCGCCACGGCCCTACTTCGGGGAGGGTGGCAACCCGTTGGACGCCCTGAAGATCTGGCAAGGCGGGCTGGGCATCTGGGGGGCCATCGCGCTCGGTGCCGTGGGTGCCTACATCGGCTGTCGCCGGCACGACCACTCCTTCGCCGACCTCGCCGACGCCATCGCCCCCGGGCTGTTGGTGGCCCAGGCGATCGGGCGCTGGGGCAACTACTTCAACAACGAGCTCTACGGCGGCCCCTCGGACGCCCCCTGGGCCCTGCAGATCCACGAGTGGGACCCCTCGTCCGGGCGGGCGGTGCTCGACTCTCAGGGCGAAGCCGTGGTCCTGGGCACCTTCCAGCCCACCTTCTTGTACGAGTCGGTCTGGATGCTGCTCGTGGCCGTCGTCCTCGTGGTCTGGGACCGGCGTCATCGCTTCGCCCGCGGTCAGGTCTTCGCGCTGTACGTAATGGGCTACACCCTGGGTCGCTTCGTCATCGAGCTGATGCGCAGCGACCCGGCCGAGATCGTGTTCGGCCAGCGCGTCAACGTCTGGGTGTCGGTGGCCATCTTCGCCCTGGGGCTGGCGCTCTACCTCATCCGGGGAGCACGTGCGGACTACCCTCCACGCGGTGCCGCGCACCTGCTCGACCCGGGGCAGCAGGCGGATGACCCGGTCATCGAGCACGGCTCGGCGCACTAGGGTGGAACCATGCGCCGCGCCAAGATCGTCTGCACGCTCGGGCCCGCCGTCGACACCCAGGAGCTGGTGACCTCCCTGGTGCGCGCGGGGATGGACGTCGCGCGGATGAACATGTCCCACGGCAACCACGAAGACCACCAGCGCCGCTACGACATGGTGCGCCGGGCCGGCGACGAGGTGGGCCGGGCGGTCGCCCTCCTGGCCGACCTGCAAGGCCCGAAGATCCGCACCGGGCGCTTCAGCGACGGCCCGGTGACGCTGAACGAGGGCGACCGGTTCGTCATCACCAACCGGGACGTGCCGGGAGACTGTCACGAGGTCGGCACGACCCACCAGGCCTTGCCCGGAGACGTCGAGGTCGAGGACGACCTGCTGCTGGACGACGGCAAGGTGCATCTGCGGGCCACCGAGGTCTCCGACACCGACGTGGTGACCGAGGTGCTCATCGGCGGGGAGGTCTCCAACAACAAGGGCATCAACCTGCCCGGTACCGCGGTGAGTGTTCCTGCGCTCAGCGACAAGGACGCCGACGACCTGCGCTGGGCACTGAGGGCGGGGGTCGACCTGGTCGCGCTGTCGTTCGTCCGCACGGGCAGCGACATCGAGGATGTGCACCGGATCATGGACGAGGAAGGCATCCGCCGCCCCGTCATCGCCAAGATCGAGAAGCCGCAGGCGGTGCAGAACCTGCACGACATCGTCAGTGCGTTCGACGCGATCATGGTGGCGCGGGGTGACCTGGGCGTTGAGCTGCCGCTGGAGCAGGTGCCGCTGGTCCAGAAGCGCTGTATCGAGATGGCCCGCCGCAACGCGAAGCCGGTCATCGTGGCGACCCAGGTGCTGGAGTCGATGGTGAGCAGCCCACGGCCGACCCGGGCCGAGGCGAGCGACTGCGCCAACGCCGTGCTCGACGGTGCGGATGCGATCATGCTCTCCGGGGAGACCAGCGTGGGGGACTGGCCGGTCAAGGCAGTGGAGACGATGGACACCATCATCGAGAACATCGAGGAGGAGGCGCTGGAGCGGATCACCCCGCTGGGCAGCAAGCCCAAGACCACCAGTGGCGCGGTGACCCGTGCCGCGGCCGACATCGCCACCCTGCTCCGGGTCTCCTTCATGGTCACGTTCACCCAGACCGGCGACTCCGCTCGCCGGATGTCCCGGCTGCGTTCCTCCGTGCCCATGCTCGCCTTCACCCCGGAGCCGACCACACGCTCCCAGCTGGCCCTCACCTGGGGCATCGAGACGTTCCTCACGGACTACGTGGAGCACACCGATGAGATGGTGATGCAGGTCGACGAGGCCCTGCTGCGGGAGAAGCGATGCGCGGCGGGGGACCTCATCGTCATCGTCGCCGGTTCGCCGCCGGGGGTCCCGGGGTCGATCAACGCTCTGCGCATCCACAAGGTGGGCGATGCCGTGTACGGCCGCACGCCGGCCTACGCGCGACTGCGCGCGCTCCAGGAGGGGCGGCTATGATCTGTCTGCCCACCGGCCGGGGTGGTGGAATGGCAGACACGGAGCACTCAAAATGCTTTGCTCGCAAGGGCGTGCGGGTTCGAGTCCCGCCCCCGGCACACCGTAGAGGATGACCATGGCTGAACACGGTTCCGCGACCGCCCCGCTTCGCATTGTGGTCGCCGAGGACGAAGCGCTGATCCGGCTGGACCTGATCGAGATGCTGGTCGAGGCCGGCCACGAGGTCGTCGGTCAGGCCGGTGACGGCGAGCATGCGGTCGACCTGGCTCGTGAGCTCCGCCCCGACATCGTCGTGATGGACGTCAAGATGCCGGTCATGGATGGGCTCACCGCGGCCGAGCTGCTGGGCAAGGACAACGTCGCCCCGGTGGTGATGCTCACCGCCTTCAGCGACCGCACGCTGGTCGAGCGTGCCCGCGACGCCGGAGTGATGTCGTACGTGGTCAAGCCCTTCGCCTCCCACGACGTGCTGCCCGCCCTCGATATCGCGGTGGCCCGCTGGCAGGAGCGGCACGCCCTGCAGGAGGAGGTCGCCACGCTGGAGGAGAGGCTGGAGACGCGCAAGCGGCTGGACCGCGCCAAGGGCCTGTTGATGTCCAAGCTGAAGATCAGCGAGGCCGAGGCGTTCCGGTGGATCCAGAAGGCCGCGATGGACCGGCGGATGTCGATGCGGGAGGTCGCCGACGCGGTGGTGGCCGGCACCGAGAGCGCCTGAGCAGGCGGCACGCCCGGCGCTCGGTCGGCCACGTGGTCTAGCGCAGCCCCGCCACCGCCGCGACGAGGAGCGGAGCCACGAGCAGCGCGGGGAGCAGGTCGGCCACCGGGACCTCTCGCAGGCGCAGCAGCCGCAGCGCCAGCCCCACCAGAAGCACACCGCCCACCGCGGTCAGCGCAGCGATCTGAGCCGGGGAGATGACCGCCCCGAGGGCCCAGCCCAGCACGGTGAGCCCGCCCTGGACCACGGCCACGGACACGGCGGAGAAGAGCACGCCGACCCCGAA
Organism: Ornithinimicrobium sp.; assembly: GCF_035267225.1. Taxonomy (GTDB): domain Bacteria; phylum Actinomycetota; class Actinomycetes; order Actinomycetales; family Dermatophilaceae; genus Ornithinicoccus. The sequence goes on along the minus strand of NZ_DATFMA010000067.1, from coordinate 5,316 downwards.
CGTCGCCGCGAAGGCGAGGGAGGCGAACAGGTCCAGCATCGACTTCAGCACCAGCTGGTCGATCCCCTGCCCCAACCCGTCGCTCAGCGAGCCCAGGACCGTCAGCGGCCCCACACAGAACAGCAGTGACGTGGTCAGCCATCCCTCGATGAACCGCAGCCGCGCCTGGCCGCCATCGACGCCCGCTGTGCCCTGCCCGCTGCCCGGCCAGCGTTGGGCGGCTGCTCGCTGCAGCTGCCCGGCCAGTGCCTGCAGGCGTCGCTCCAGCCCCAGGGCGGCCCCGGTGATCCCTCCGATGACCAAGGACCCCAGCACCACCAGGACCGGCACCCCGGGGCCGACCGCCGCTCGCAGTGACGGTGCCGTGACGTCCACCGCCGCCAATGCCGCGACCAGCAGGGTCACCAGGCCCAGGGCGTCGGTCACCACCAGGCGCACACGGTCGGGCAGCCGGTGGCCGGCCGTCATCCCCACGACGGACCCGACGACGATGGCCGCGACGTTCACCAAGGTCCCGACACCGGGGAATGCACCGTCCACGGGCCGCAGCGTACGCCGTGGGTCCTTCCGCTCAGTCGGACGCGGCGGGGGGACGGTCCCTCAGCGCGCAGGTCAGGCGGCAGGTGCACACGCGGTCACCCGACTCGTCGCTGATGACGATCTCGTAGGAGGCGATGGCTCCGCCCAGACGCAGCGCCGAGGCGACGCCCGTGACCACCTCCGGAGGCCGCACCGCCTTGTGGTGGGTCGCGTTGATGTCCACCCCGACGGCCGCCCGGGTGGGACCGGCGTGAAGGCCGGCGGCCACGCTCCCCAGGGTCTCGGCCAGAACGACGCTGGCGCCGCCGTGCAGCAGACCGTAGGGCTGGGTGTTGCCCTCCGTCGGCATCGTGCCGACGACGCGGTCGGCGGTGGCCGAGATCACCTCGATGCCCAGACGGTCGATGAGGGTCCCGCGCGACATCTCGGCGAGATCGGAGGTGGAGGCGGAGGCTGGGTGACTGTCGGCCATGCGTCATAGGCTGCCACCTGTGACGGCGAACAGCGCGACGCGGCTCTTGCTCCTGGACGGCCACTCGCTGGCCTACCGCGCCTTCTTCGCCTTGCCGGCGGAGAACTTCTCCACCAGCACCGGGCAGACGACGAACGCGGTCTACGGCTTCGTGTCGATGCTCATCAACGTGCTGCGCGACGAGGAGCCCAGCCACGTGGCGGTCGCCTTCGACAAGTCGCGCAGCACCTTCCGCACCCAGGAGTACGCCGAGTACAAGGCCGGTCGCGCCAGGACCCCCGACGAGTTCGCGGGCCAGCTCCCGTTGATCCGGGAGGTGCTCGACGCGTTGCGGATCGTGCACCTCGAGATGGACGGGTTCGAGGCCGACGACATCATCGCCACCCTGACCGCCCAGGCGCGTGAGGACGCGATGGAGGTGCTGATCTGTTCCGGCGACCGTGACGCCATCCAGCTGGTCGACAAGCGGTGCACCCTGCTCTACCCGCGTAAGGGCGTCTCCGATCTGGTCCGGATGACCCCGGAGGCAGTGGTGGACAAGTACGGCGTGGTGCCGGAACGCTACAGCGACCTCGCCGCGATGGTGGGGGAGAGCTCGGACAACCTTCCCGGTGTGCCCGGGGTGGGCCCCAAGACGGCCGCGAAGTGGCTCGCTCGGTACGAGGACCTGGCCGGCGTCGTCGCTCACGTCGATGAGCTGAGCGGCAAGGCCGGGCAGGCGATGCGAGAGCACATCGGCAACGTTCTGCGCAACCGCAAGCTCAACCAGCTCGTCGACGACCTGCAGGTCGGTCTGAGCATCTCGGACACCGTGCGTCACACGTGGGACCGCGACGAGGTGCACCGGGTCTTCGACGGGCTGGAGTTCAGGGTGCTGCGCGAGCGCCTGTTCGACACCCTGGGAGCGGTCGAGGACGAACGGGAGGCCGACGCAGGGATCGACCTGCACGGGACGGTCCTGACCTCTGGTCAGGTGGCGCCATGGCTGACGCAGCACGCGGGAGCGGGCGTCCGTGCCGCGATGTCCATGGTGGGCAGGCCGGTCGAGGGCCAGCTCGCCGCCGATGCCGAAGGCGTCGCCATCGCCACGGCGGACGAGGCCGCCTACATCGACCTCGCCGCGCTGGAGCCCGCCGACGAGGAGGCACTGGCCCAGTGGCTGGGCCAGACGGCGTACCCCAAGGCGGTGCACGACGACAAGGCACTGCTGCACGCGCTGCACGCGCGCGGGCTGCCGGTGGCCGGGGTAGTGCAGGACACCGCACTCGCCGCCTACCTGGTCCGCCCGGACCAGCGCTCCTACGACCTCGCCGACCTGGTGCTGCGCTACCTGCATCGCGAGCTCAGGGCGGACAGCGCGACCGCGGAGAGCGCACAGCTCCAGCTCGACCTCGACCAGGACCACGAGGACGCCGCGCAGGCGTCCATGGTCGCGGCTCGGGCCATCCACGACCTCTCCGTGGCCTTGGACTCCCAGCTGGCCGACGTGCAGGGGACCGAGCTGCTGCGCACAGTCGAGCTCCCGCTCGTCGAGGTGCTGGCCACCATGGAGCGGGTCGGCATCGCGGTGGACCAAGAGGGACTGCGCCGGCTGGACGAGGAGTTCGCCGAAGCGATGGGCGCCGCTGCGCAGGATGCCTGGGACGCCATCGCCGACGACAGCGTGAACCTCGGGTCACCCAAGCAGCTGCAGGCCGTCCTGTTCGACCGGTTGGGACTGCCCAAGACCCGGCGCACCAAGACCGGCTACACCACGGACGCCGAGGCCCTGGCCGGGCTGTACGCACAGACCGACCACCCGTTCCTCGAGGCGCTGCTGCGCCACCGGGACGCCACCCGCCTGCGGGTCACCGCCACGGGTCTGCTGCGCTCGGTCGCCGACGACGGGCGTATCCACACGACCTACCAGCAGACCATCGCAGCCACGGGGCGACTGTCCTCGACCGACCCGAACCTGCAGAACATCCCCATCCGCACCGAGGAGGGGCGTCGGCTGCGCCGGGTCTTCGTCGTGGGGGAGGGCTTCGAGTCACTGCTCTCGGCGGACTACAGTCAGATCGAGATGCGGATCATGGCCCACCTGTCGGGGGACGAGGGCCTGATCGAGGCGTTCAACACCGGAGAGGACCTGCATCGCTTCGTCGGATCGCGGGTGTTCGCGGTGGAGCCCCCGGAGGTCACCCCGGCCATGCGGGCCAAGGTCAAGGCGATGAGCTACGGATTGGCCTACGGTCTGTCGGCGTTCGGGTTGTCCAAGCAGCTCGGGGTGTCCACCGACGAGGCAAAGTCCTTGATGCAGGAGTACTTCGAACGCTTCGGGGGGGTGCGGGACTATCTGGCCGACGTCGTGGCCCTGGCGCGCTCGACGGGCTTCACCGAGACGATCCACGGACGTCGCCGCTACCTGCCCGACCTCACCTCCGACAACCGGCAGCGGCGCGAGATCGCTGAGCGGATGGCGCTGAACGCGCCCATCCAGGGCTCCGCCGCCGACATCATCAAGATCGCCATGCTCAACGTGGCTCGGGCGCTGGGCGAGCGCTCGCTGCGCTCGCGAGTGCTGCTGCAGGTCCACGACGAGCTGGTGCTGGAGGTCGCTGCGGATGAGCGGGAAGCCGTCGAGTCCCTGGTCCGGGCCGAGATGGCCGCCGCGGCCGACCTGGACGTGCCGCTGGACGTCAGCGTCGGAGTAGGCCGGACCTGGCACGAGGCCACCCACTGACTGCCACACTGGGCGCGGTCGTGGCGACAGCCTGGAACCGTCGTCAGCGCGATTGACCTGCCCCACGGGCGTCAGTAGGCTGAGCCTTCGCGCAAGGTGCGTCCGCATCTGCGCGTGTTCATGTGCATCTGACCATATGAACGGCCCACGACGGTCCGCGACGTTCCGGCGTCCCGTGCCGGTGGCCGTTCCCCTACCATGCCCACCATCGGAGTCCCTCCTACATGACTGCAACCACGGCCGAACAGGCCCCCTCTGAGATCGCTGTCAACGACATCGGCTCAGCGGACGAGCTGCTCGCGGCGATCGACGCGACCATCAAGAACTTCAACGACGGCGACATCGTCGAGGGTGTCATCGTCAAGGTCGACCGGGACGAGGTCCTGCTCGACATCGGCTACAAGACCGAAGGGGTCATCCCTTCCCGCGAGCTGGCCATCAAGCACGACATCGACCCGGCCGAGGTCGTCGCCGTCGGCGACCCCGTGGAGGCCCTCGTCCTGCAGAAGGAGGACAAAGAGGGCCGCCTGATCCTGTCCAAGAAGCGCGCGCAGTACGAGCGGGCCTGGGGCTCGATCGAGAAGGTCAAGGAAGAGGACGGAGTGGTCACGGGCACCGTGATCGAGGTCGTCAAGGGCGGCCTCATCCTCGACATCGGCCTGCGCGGCTTCCTGCCGGCGTCGCTGGTGGAGATGCGGCGGGTGCGCGACCTGCAGCCCTACGTCGGCAAGGCCATCGAAGCCAAGATCATCGAGCTGGACAAGAACCGCAACAACGTCGTCCTCTCCCGGCGCGCGTGGCTGGAGCAGACGCAGTCCGAGGTTCGCACGACCTTCCTCAAGGAGCTGGCCAAGGGCCAGGTGCGCTCGGGTGTCGTCTCCAGCATTGTGAACTTCGGCTCTTTCGTGGACCTCGGTGGCGGGGTGGACGGCCTCGTCCACGTCAGCGAGCTCTCCTGGAAGCACATCGACCACCCCGGCGAGGTCGTGGAGGTCGGTGACGAGGTGACGGTGGAGGTTCTCGACGTCGACCTGGACCGCGAGCGGGTCTCGCTCTCGCTCAAGGCCACCCAGGAGGACCCCTGGCAGCACTTCGCCCGGACCCACGCCATCGGCCAGATCGTGCCCGGCAAGGTCACCAAGCTCGTGCCCTTCGGCGCTTTCGTGCGGGTCGAGGACGGCATCGAGGGCCTTGTGCACATCTCCGAGCTGGCCGAGCGCCACGTGGAGCTGCCGGAGCAGGTGGTGGGCGTCGGTGCCGACATCTTCGTCAAGGTGATCGACATCGACCTGGAGCGCCGGCGCATCTCGCTGTCGCTCAAGCAGGCCAGTGAGGCGGTCCACCAGGACTTCGACCCCACCCTGTACGGCATGGCGGCCGAGTACGACGAGGAGGGCAACTACAAGTACCCGGAAGGGTTCGACGCCGAGAACCAGGAGTGGCTGGCCGGCTTCGAGGCACAGCGGGAGAAGTGGGAGCAGGAGTACGCCGACGCGCACGACCGCTTCGAGGCCCACCGCGCGGCCGTCGCGGCAGCCGAGGCCGAGGCGGAGGACACCCACGCCTCGTCCGGCTCCAGCTC